>DNJW01000391.1:4187-5725 GCA_003488965.1 Lachnospiraceae bacterium
ATTTCTAATGTCGTTAACTATAGCTGTACGGTAAAAGTACAGTTAGGATAGAGATATTATTAAATGATAGAAGGAGAGGTAACAATGAAAGGAAATATTGTTGTCGGACAGTCCGGCGGACCTACGGCGGTCATCAATTCATCTGTAGCAGGCGTATATGCAGCAGCAAAAAAGCTGGGCGTAAAAAAAGTATATGGAATGGTGCATGGTATTCAGGGATTCTTGCAGGATAATCTTTGCGATTTGGACGAGTACCTTGCGGATGAAACAGGGATTGAATTATTGAAGAGAACTCCTTCCGCTTTTTTGGGTTCTTGCCGTTTTAAGATGCCTAAGATTGAAGGGCACGAGGAAGTATATGAAAAAGTATTTGAAATTATGGAAAAACACGACATTGAATGCTTGTTCTATGCAGGCGGCAATGATTCCATGGATACGGTAAAAATGCTGTCCGATTATGCGGCAGCGCATAATAAGCCCCAGAGGTTTATGGGTGTTCCGAAAACGATTGATAACGACCTTCCGATTACGGACCATTGTCCGGGATATGGCTCCGCGGCAAAATATATTGCAGCAAGCCTGAAAGAAATTATCCGTGACAACGAATCCTTCGGGGTAGAAAAACCTACGGTCTGTCTGGTAGAGATTATGGGACGTCATGCGGGATGGCTGACAGCGGCGGCAGCATTGGCAAAAGGCGAAGACTGCAGCGGCGTAGATGCAATTTATCTGCCGGAGGTAACTTTTGATGTGGATAAATTTATGGAAAAAGTAAAGCATCTGGCAGCTACAAAGCATTCTGTAGTGATTGCAGTATCCGAGGGCGTATCTTTGGCAGATGGACGTTTTGTATGTGAACTGGCGGATGCAGACAAGAAAGTGGATGCTTTTGGACACAAGCAGCTGTCCGGTACAGCAGCTTACCTTGCTTCCCTTGTGGCAGCCGAAACCGGCCTTAAGACCCGTGCCGTAGAATTTTCTACTTTACAGCGTGCAGCTACCCATCTTGCTTCTTTGACAGATATCAACGAAGCGTTCCAGGTTGGCTATGATGCGGTTAAAGCGGCAGAAGAAGGAAAAACAGGTATGATGATTACCCTCGACAGAAACGGCGACGACCCGTACCAGTGCGGCACAAGCGCGTATGATATCCACGCAATCGCCAATGTGGAAAGACCGGTTCCGGCAGAATGGATTACCGAGGACGGATGCGGTCTGAACGAAGGCTATGAGAAGTATGCAAGGCCTCTTATCATGGGCGAACTGCAGCCTCTCTTCGTAAACGGTCTGCCGAGACATTTGGTAAGGAAATAAATCAAAGACCCCGCTGCAAACAACGGGGTATCAAACTTGCAACGCTGCAGAGCAGCGGGGTATTTGACCCTCGCGGCAGTCGCCAAATGTCTAAGTCAACCAAAGGTTGACTTTAAGCAGCCACTTGGCTCGTTGCTCGCGGGAATAAAAATCCGGGTGTCAAAAGCCCTATAATGTAAAAAAGACAGCCGAACAATCTGCTGTCTTTTTTAGAGAAGGTATTT
>DNJW01000113.1:0-4058 GCA_003488965.1 Lachnospiraceae bacterium
ATATTCCATTATTCCGGATCAGATAGAAGCAGGTACCTTTATGTTTGCTGCAGCCGTTACAAAAGGGGACGTGATTGTAAAGAACGTGATCCCGAAGCACCTGGAAGCAACCACAGCCAAGCTGGTGGAGATTGGATGCCAGGTGGAGGAGTTTGACGATGCGGTCCGGGTGGTTGCTACAAAGAGGCTCACAAATACAAATGTAAAGACCTTGCCGTATCCGGGATATCCTACGGATATGCAGCCGCAGATTGGTGTGGCGCTGGCTTTGGCGAGAGGAACAAGTCTGGTAACGGAAAGCATTTTCGAGAACCGCTTCAAGTACGTGGACGAATTAATGCGCATGGGCGCAGACATCAGGGTAGAAGGAAATACTGCCGTCATTTACGGAACGGAGAAGCTTACAGGTGCGCGTGTGAGTGCTCCTGATCTTCGGGCTGGTGCGGCGCTGGTAATTGCCGGTCTGGCGGCGGAAGGAATTACCATTGTAGACGATATCGTTTATATCCAGCGCGGTTATGAGCATTTTGAAGAAAAGCTGCGAAATCTTGGCGCAGAGATTGAGAAGGTTTCGACGGAAAAAGATATTCAGAAATTTAAGCTGCGCGTAGGTTAAAACATAATACTCTTATTCAGAGTGGTGGAGATACAAAGGATCTGTGAAGCCACGGCAACCCCGCAGAAGCGGAAGGTGCCAACCTGAGCGATTTATTCGAACAATAAGAGGATTGACTATCAGAAAGATAGAGGTCCTTTGGACCTCTTTTTTTACTTTATTAATGATCAAGGAGGACATAAGATGGAGAGAAGATTATTTACATCAGAATCAGTAACTGAAGGACATCCAGATAAAATGTGCGATGCAATATCGGACGCAATTTTAGACGAACTGTTAAAACAGGACCCGATGAGCCGTGTGGCATGTGAAACGGCTACTACGACTGGCATGGTGCTGGTGATGGGCGAGATTACCACAAAAGCATATGTTGATATTCAAAAAATTGTGCGCGATACAGTGCGCGAGATTGGTTATACCAGAGGAAAATACGGCTTTGACGCAGATACCTGCGGTGTGATTACAGCAATCGACGAGCAGTCGCAGGACATTGCACTTGGTGTGGATAAGGCGCTGGAGGCAAAAGAGAACACGATGTCAGAGGATGAAATTGAGGCAATCGGCGCAGGCGACCAGGGTATGATGTTCGGCTATGCGACAAATGAGACAGAGGAATATATGCCGTATCCCATCTGGCTGGCACATAAGCTTGCGCTGAAGCTTACAGAGGTGCGCAAGAATGGAACACTGCCTTATTTAAGACCGGATGGCAAAACGCAGGTGACGGTGGAGTACGATGAGAACGACAGACCGGTGCGTCTGGATGCTGTGGTACTTTCCACGCAGCACGATCCGGAAGTGACGCAGGAGCAGATCCATGCTGATATTAAAAAATATGTATTTGATACGGTGCTTCCGCAGGAGATGGTAGATGCCGGTACAAAATTCTTTGTCAATCCGACCGGACGCTTTGTAATTGGCGGACCGCACGGCGACAGCGGACTCACCGGCAGAAAAATCATTGTGGATACCTATGGCGGCTATGCGCGGCACGGCGGCGGTGCTTTCTCCGGGAAAGACTGTACAAAAGTAGACCGCTCTGCAGCTTATGCGGCGCGCTATGCGGCAAAGAATGTAGTAGCAGCGGGAATTGCCGACAAATGTGAAATCCAGCTTTCCTATGCGATCGGCGTGGCAAAGCCCACTTCCATTATGGTAGATACATTTGGCACCGGAAGAATTCCGGACGAAGAAATTACAGAGCTTATACGTAAAACATTTGATTTCCGCCCGGCAGGCATTATAAAAATGCTTGATCTGCGCCGTCCGATTTACAAGCAGACATCTTCCTACGGACACTTCGGAAGATCCGACCTCGACCTTCCGTGGGAGAAACTTGATAAGGTGGAAGAAATGAAATCTTATCTATAATTTACAATCATAGCGTTGCAGCAGAGCTGAATTGAAAAATGCTGAGCCATAGTTTAAAAACTGAGGCTCAGCATTTTTTATCTGTGTTTTGGAAAAAACCGGATGAATATCACCGAAAAATGTTCGAGGCAAATGCTGAATAATTGCAAATAAAGTAAAATATTGACAATATATTTAAATTGTAAATAATGCTATAATATTTAGATAAAATGGATAGATTGTCTGCAAAAATATTCCAGCAAGGATATTTGCCAAACAGCATCAGTAAGGAGGAAAACATTATGTACAAAGTTCTTGTTGTGGAAGATATGGATATTACAAGAGAAGACATTATGGCATTGATTGATTGGAAGCAATATGATTTTGAATTACTGCCAGGTGCGCGCAATGGGAAGATTGGACTGGAATATGCCAGAAAATTTCATCCGGATATTGTGATTACTGATATAAAAATGCCTATCATGACAGGGCTTACGATGATTGAAGAAATTATGGAGCAGGATAAACATATAAAATATATTTTGCTGACAGCATATGAGGAATTCGAATATGCCAAAAAGGCTCTGACCCTGGGAATTCATTCTTTTATACTGAAGTACGAAATTAACAGGGAGATTTTATTGGCAGAATTGCGGAAATGTCAGGAAGAACTGACCATGCAGGAAGAAATAGAAAATGTAACGATACGGCATAAATTGGAAAAGCTTTTAAAGGGAGATATAAAAACAATTTATGTGGAAGAAAAGTTTTTTAATTGGATCGGCAGAAGTGTGCTGCTGGACATCTGGCGCTGGAAGACATGGACAGAATTTGGAGAGGAAAATCTCAGAGATGTGTTAAAAGAAGAGCTGAGAGAGTATCGTTTTGAATTTTTGAAGATTGAAGCTCAGGAATATATTGTTTTTCTGCGGATACCGGAAACGCATTCTGAGGCGGAAAGGCATCAATATCTGCGGGGTTTTATCATTGCTTTTCAGTATACGTGTGAAAAGATACTGGAGTCTTGTACTGCCATAGCAATCGGAGGTTACGTGAATTGCAACAGAGATATCGGCGAATGCAGGCAGCAGGCTTTGGAATATCTGTCTCGAAGGATTTTTTTTAGAGGAAACTGCATTTTGGACAGGGATTCTGTGATGCAAAATCCGGTTGCCCCGGAAATCATGGAAGAAAAGTATAATAACATTCAGAAATCAATTCGGGATAACCAATTTTTGACCGCAAAAAAAAATATCAGAGAATTGTTTGAAAATGAGATTGCAAATGCCCGCAATGTAGATCTGCTGAAGAAGACAGTGGTGAAATTATCCTATTTTCTAAGGGAAAAGGGGTATGCTATTAATCTTGAGGAATTTGACACATATCTGGAAAGTATAAGCATGAATATACTTACGGATACCATTTATCATACAGAAGAACGCTTTGAATATCTGCTGGATATACTGCATGAATATATAGAACAAAAATATTCCAGAAAGGTAAGAGAAACTATCAATTATTTACGAAAACACTATATGGAAAATGTTGGTCTGAATGAGGCCGCTGACTTTCTTGATATCACCCCGATCTATCTTTCGCATTTGTTTAAAAAAGAAACAGGTCTTACCTTTTCGGCATACATTACGAAGCTGAGAATGGAGAAGGCAATAGAATTGCTTCGAAGGGGGGACTTGAAAATTTACGAGATCAGTGAGATAGTAGGCTATCAGACTGTGCAGTATTTTAGTAAAGTATTTAAAAAGGAGACTGGAAAATCACCTAAGGAATTTGTGTAGGAGCGGAAGATATGAAACGGATTAGGACAAAAATATACAAAAAAATACTAGCAGTAATTCTTATATCCATTGTGTGTTGTGTATTGGCTACGGGCGGTTTTGTCTATTTTTATATGAAATCTATTGTAGAAAACTCCCTCATTGAAAAAAAGCGGAATATTGTGCGGAACATGTGTACACAGGAAATGAATATCCTGGAGGAAATTATCACTTACGCAAAAAATATTACTTTTGATGATAATATTCAGGAATTTTTCAGAAATATACCTCCAAAAAACAGCTATGAATACTATTCC
>DNJW01000113.1:4317-4691 GCA_003488965.1 Lachnospiraceae bacterium
AAAAACAGCTATGAATACTATTCCAGGATTCTGGACATGGAGCGGAAAACCAAGGAATATAAAATGCTGTATGGTAATTTAATCCGGGATATTTTTGTAGTTGATGAGGATGGAGAAGCGCTGGAGCTGGTAAATACATATGGGATATTAACCCGGCAGGATCCGCTCCGGCAATATGTGGGGAAAGATTCGAATTCTGGATTTACAACCGAATTTACCCTTGATTATTATTATGTTACAGGTAAAAAACATATGGTAGCGTATGTGAGCAATATTTTTGATAAAAGCCGCGTAGGGAGGGAAAGGGGAAAACTTGTTATTCTCCTGGATACGGATAATATTTATAGCAGGCTGATTGCCGATGATGATGTGAA
>DNJW01000216.1:0-594 GCA_003488965.1 Lachnospiraceae bacterium
TCAAGCTTATTTTTCAATCTAATTCTCGATACAATCAATCATCACTTTCCACCTCTCCGTCAGTCTCTCCAAAGAAAATGCCGCATTGGCAGGGCTTGTGGAGGGCAGCCTGATAATTTCCTTTCCCGTTTTTTCTCTGCAGTATTTATCATACAGACGGCATGCCTTATCGCCGTTTCCGTAAATCTTTTCAATCCGGCTGCCGGCTGCCAGTCCGGCAATATCGTTGGCAGTCACATTCCGTATGGAACTGTCGCTGGAGCCTTCTATATCGCAGGAACAGATGACATCCCATATGGCAATGCCATGCTTAAGCAGTATAGTCTTTTTCTCTTCCACAGAAACCGGAATTGCTTCCTCTGTAAGTATTGCCAGCACCTTCCAGAAACGGTTTTGAGGATGTCCGTAATAAAAAGCCGTTTCTCTTGATTTGACAGAAGGAAAGGTGCCTAAAATCAATATTTTTGATTTTTCATCATATACCGGCTCAAAAGTATGTGTCACGCGCATATTTAATATTCTTCCCCGTCCTCTTCCCCTTCGTGGATATCCGATTTCGGCTGTTTTAATCCTTTGATTTCAATACCGTTTTTC
>DNJW01000216.1:703-4027 GCA_003488965.1 Lachnospiraceae bacterium
TCATCCTGCCAGATCTGCATGGTCACTCCTATGACCTCATAACCTTCCTGTTTCAGCAGCCAGGCTGCCACAGAGGAATCCACTCCTCCGGACAGCCCTACAATTACTTTTTTCTTCATCAATACTCTTCCTCTTCTTCCTCTTCACCTTCGTGAATATCGGATTTTGGTCTGGTAAGTCCTTCGATCTTAATGCCATTTTTCTCTGCATAATCCCACAAAGCCGCATGAATCGCTTCTTCTGCCAGCAATGAGCAGTGTACTTTTACTGGAGGCAGACCGTCAAGGGCTTCCATTACCGCCTTATTTGTTACTTGCATTGCCTCTTCTATGCTTTTCCCTTTCACCAGTTCTGTAGCCATGCTGCTGGTAGCTACCGCGGCTCCGCAGCCAAAGGTTTTAAACTTGCAGTCCCTGATAATCCCCTCGCTGTCAATGTCCAAATAAATACGCATAATATCGCCGCATTTCGCATTGCCCACCGTGCCGACACCGCTGGCATTTTCAATTTCCCCTACATTTCTAGGATTTTCAAAATGGTCCATTACTTTATCGCTATACATGGTCTTCCCTCTTTTCTCTATGCATTTTTCTGATTTTTAACAAAATCCTCATAAAGCGGCGACATATTCCGCAGCCTGTCCACTATTTCCTTTATTGCATCCACCGCCCGGTCCATTTCTTCTATGGTATTTTCTTCGCTCACCGTAAGCCGCAGAGAACCATGGGCAATTTCATGAGGAAGCCCGATGGCAAGAAGCACGTGGGACGGATCCAGAGAACCGGAAGTACATGCGGAGCCGCTGGAAGCACAGATTCCCTTTCTATCCAGACAAATCAGCAAAGACTCGCCTTCGATAAAACGGAAACTATAGTTTACGTTGTTGGAAAGCCGTCTCTTTGCATCACCGTTTAATCTGCAATAAGAAATTTCCTCTCCGATTCTTTTCATCAGATAATCTCTAAGTTCCGTTTCCTTCTCCATTCTTTCTTCCAAATGTGCAAAAGCAAGTTCTGCCGCCTTGCCCATCCCCACAATGCCCGGCACATTTTCCGTTCCGGCCCTTCTGCCTCTCTCCTGCTGTCCTCCGTGCAGGAAAGAACGGGTCTTTATTCCGGTCCGGATATAAAGGAAACCGACTCCTTTCGGACCGTGAAATTTATGCCCGCTGGCGCTGAGCATATCAATATTCATCTCATCTACATGAATCGGCATATGGGCATATGCCTGTACCGCATCCGTATGGAAGAGTATGCCATGCTCTCTGGCAACCGCTCCGATTTCCTTTATCGGCTGCACCGTCCCTATTTCATTATTGGCAAACATTACGGAAATTAATATTGTATCCGGGCGGATAGCCGCCTTCAATTCCTCCAGTTTAATGATTCCGTTTTCATCCACATCAATATACGTAACCTCAAATCCCCGTTTTTCCAGATAAGCGCAAGTATGCAGTATAGCATGATGTTCTATTTTCGAGGTAATAATATGTTTTCCTTTTGACTCATATGCTTCTGCCGTAGCGGCCAGCGCCCAGTTATCGGCCTCTGTTCCGCCTCCGGTAAAATATATTTCATTGCTCTTCGCCCCCAGCGTAGATGCAATCAGCTCCCTTGTTTCCGTCACAGCCTTTTTTGCCGATGCACCTATAGAATAAATACTGCTTGGATTCCCATAACTGCCCGAAAAATAAGGAAGCATCGCCTCTACCGCTTCCGGCGCCGTCTTTGTCGTTGCAGCGTTATCTAAATAAATGAATTCTCCCATCTTCGTTCTCAGTCCTTTCTTCATTCAATTCCTAGTAATCCACTACGAATTAAGTGTTTTCACTATACCACTCCCCCTTTGTTCTGTCAATAAAAGGGGTTGCATATATTTATAAACAAATTCATTTCCCAGGTAATTCATGAAAAAAAATAATCCACTTATCACCGGTACCATTATTCTGACTGCCACTGGATTTGCCAGCCGTTTTATCGGCTTTTTTTACCGTATTTTTTTATCCCGCGTATTCGGTGCGGAAGGGATGGGGCTTTACCAGCTTACCTCTCCCGTTCTTGCACTGACCTTTTCCGTTACCGTATCCGGTATGCAGACCGCCATTTCAAAATACGTAGCAAGCGAAACGGCAAACCATGACTATAATTCTTCCTTCCGGACATTGTTTACCGGTTTTTGCATTTCCATGCTGCTGTCTGCCGGCTGTACCGCATACATCTATACTTTTTCTGATTTCATTGCCGGAAAACTGCTTTTCGAACCAAGAACTGCGCCCCTTTTACGGATCATTTCCCTTTCCATCCCCATGGCAGCCGTTCATTCCTGTATCAACGGTTATTTTTACGGCATCCGTAAAACCGCCGTTCCATCCATGACCCAGCTCGCGGAACAAATCGTAAGAGTAGGAAGCGTTTACCTGATTTATGCCGCCTGCCGGTCAAAAGGTTATTCACCCACTATCACTTTCGCAGTAGTCGGTTTGATTATCGGAGAAGGGGCCTCCATGCTTGTATCCCTTGCTGCCATATATCACCGGTTTTATTCTTTAAGCGCTTCCCGGCACCTGTTTTCCAAAGTCAGACAGCAATCCTGCTCTTATAGGAAAACCGCAAGCCAGCTGCTTTCATTGGCGGTTCCTCTGTCCTTAAACCGCACCTTAATTAATTTTCTGCAAAGTATAGAAGCTATTTATATCCCTCAATGTCTGCTCCGTTACGGATATGATAACGCAAAGGCCTTGAGCGTATACGGCGTGCTGACCGGAATGGCACTTCCTTTAATTCTGTTTCCTTCTGCCATTACCAATTCCATTTCCGTCCTTCTTCTGCCCATTGTTTCCGAGGCGGACTCCAGCGGAAACCAAAACGCCATCCGCAAAGCCGTAAAAAAGTCCATTCAATATTGTCTGCTTCTGGGCTTTCTTTGCACTGCCTTCTTTCTTTGTTTCGGCAGAATGGCGGGAACGCTTCTATATCACAGCGCACTTGCCGGAAGCTTTATTATCACCTTAAGTTTTATCTGCCCTTTTATGTATATCGCCAGCACATTAAACAGCATCTTAAACGGGCTGGGCAAAACCGGCTACACTTTTACCTTCAGCATGGTAAGCCTGTTTCTCCGTCTCTTATTTGTTTTCTTTGCCGTTCCTGTTTTCGGCATCCAAGGATACCTTTGGGGACTTCTGGCAAGCCAGCTTCTGCAGACCGTTTTATGTGTATTTTCTGTACGGAAATATCTGTAAAGGTTTTAATCTATCTCTTGCACACCTATCCTTAATATATTATAATTACTTTGTTTTGCAAAGACAATCGTAAATAATATATT
>DNJW01000216.1:4255-4592 GCA_003488965.1 Lachnospiraceae bacterium
GTACCGGATATGTCCTTTGAATTCATAAAAAAACTGCCTACACCTGACGAAATCAGGGAGAAATTTCCATTGCCGGAAAACCTTGCCAAACTCAAACAAGAAAGGGATACCCTTATCAGGGATGCCCTTATGGGAAAAAGCAGCAAATTTCTCGTGATTATCGGTCCCTGCTCTGCGGATAACGAAGAAGCGGTCTGTGACTATGTAACCCGTCTTGCGAAGGTTCATGAAAAAGTAAAAGACAAGCTTATCCTTATTCCGAGAATTTACACAAACAAACCAAGAACTACCGGGGAAGGCTACAAAGGTATCATTCATCAGCCGGATCCTGAAAAAA
>DNJW01000216.1:4858-5519 GCA_003488965.1 Lachnospiraceae bacterium
CAGCCGGATCCTGAAAAAAAACCGGATTTCCTTGCCGGTCTTATTGCTATGCGGAAAATGCAAATCCGGGCTATTGAAGAATCCGGACTGACCGCAGCCGATGAAATGCTCTACCCTGAAAACTGGCGTTATGTTTCCGATATTCTTTCCTATGTGGCTATTGGCGCCCGTTCCGTGGAAGACCAGCAGCATCGTCTGACTGTCAGCGGTTTTGATGTTCCGGCAGGAATGAAAAACCCTACCAGCGGCGATTTTTCCATTATGCTGAATTCCGTTTACGCTGCCCAGCATCCCCATTCTTTTATTTACAGAGGATGGGAAGTTAAAACTACCGGAAACGATTTGACGCATACTGTTTTAAGAGGTTCCGTCAATAAATATGGGCGCAGTCTTCCGAACTACCATTACGAGGATTTGAATACCCTTCTCTCGCTTTACAATGAAAGGGATTTAAAAAACCCGGCCTGCATCATTGACGCCAACCATAATAATTCCAACAAACAGTTCAAACAGCAGATACGCATTGTAAAAGAAGTGATGCATAGCAGGAAACTAAGTCCTGATATCCACAATCTAGTAAAAGGAGTCATGATTGAAAGCTATATCGAAGAAGGATGTCAAAAAATCGGGGAAGGCATCTATGGCAAGTCCATCACCGATC
>DNJW01000079.1:0-7446 GCA_003488965.1 Lachnospiraceae bacterium
AGGGAAATGTAAATTATAATTTTTAAGTTTTTTCAAAAATGGTTTCGGTCTGCTGCCCTAAAAAAAAGCCCTGATGTAGCGAGGAGGTAAAAAGACGAATTAAATCTAAATAAAAAGGGGATATGTCATGATATCGTTTTCTGGCGAAAAGCGTATATGTGTCATGTTTGATTATTTTTATAAAATGGCATGTAACTATCCCCTTGGATTTGGGGCGGGAAACGGACAGTGAAGCCGGGAAAACGGGGTGGACGTTTGTTGAGAGCATGATGCACGGCGGGGAGTTTCATTCCGGCTATAGAGGATCGAACCGCCATGTATATATTGTGGATGCAAATATGCCAATGGGTTTTTAATGAGTTCTTAGAAAGCCCGTTCCATTAGATGGGAATATGCTGTATAATAGAGTTTGTTATGAAAGACAATCAATCAGGGAGGCGGAAAAATGATCTGCAAAATAAGAAAATGGACCCTGGCAGATGCGGCAGATCTGGCGGCGGCTCTTTCCAATAGAAAAGTGCAGGATAATCTTAGGGACGGACTGCCGTACCCTTATACGGAACAGGACGGGGCAGATTTTATTTCTGCCATGCTGTCTGCGGATGAAAATGAAATCTTTGCTTTTGCCATAACAGCAGATGGACGTGTGGTGGGGAGCATCGGTGTTTTCCGTCAGGGAAATATCCATAGGCAGACAGCCGAGCTGGGATATTATATTGCGGAAGGATACTGGGGAAAAGGGATCATGACAGAGGCTGCAAAGGGGATGGGGCATATGAAAAAAATGTGTGAAGAAGCCGAAAAAATAATGACAGAGCGATTTGGAAAAGATATGGTGATTGCGCTGGCAACAGAAGAAAAGGGAGTTCCTTATGTACGGTATGTAAATGCCTATTATGAGAATGGAGCGTTTTATGTTATTACCTATGCACTTTCAAATAAAATAAGGCATTTAGAAAACAATCCTGTGATTGCAATAGCCGGTGAGTGGTTTACCGCACATGGCAGGGGGATAAATTTAGGTTATTTTGGAAAGGAAGAAAACCATAGGATTGCAAAGAGGCTGAAAGAAGTGTTCTCTGAATGGATTGATAACGGGCATACTGATTTTGGGGATGAGAACACGGTTATTTTATGTGTGGAATTGACAGATGGGCTGCTGTTTTCACATGGGACAAGGTACGAGTTTTAGGCTTTCAATTTCCGGAGTGATTTTATTATGAAATTTCAAAGAACAGATGGCAAAAATAAAGATTTTATAGAAAACTGCAGGCTTCTTGATATGGATCTGGACAGACGTGTCGGGAAAAAGATACAAAGAGATAAATACAAAAAATATAACCAGTTGGATGAAATTAAGGAAGCAATCGTTGTGTATGAAGGGAACCGGGTAATTGGCGGCGGAGCCATCAGAAGATATGATAATGAAACGATAGAATTGAAGCGGGTGTTTGTACATACGGAATATCAGGGACGGGGCATCGGGAGCAGGATTGTTTCCCTGTTGATGGAATGGGCAGCAGAACTGATATGGATGTCTTATATGCAGGCCGGGTTTATGGGGGTTAAGCTGTAAGATCTGATGACTGTATATAATGATTATATGCGATAAACGAAAAGGAAGGATCTGGAATGAATACTTATCAGGTGATAGACGAAAAGAATTGGGAGAGGACCATGCATTGTATGGTTTTCAGGGAAAGTGTGGAGCCTGCTTTCTGTGTGACATTTGAGGCTGATATTACAAATTTCCGGCGGAAAGTGAAAGAACAGGATATTTCTTTTACGCTGGCGTTTGTGTATGCGGTATGTAAATGCGCGAATGAGATTGAGGCGTTCCGGTATCGCTTCCTGGACGACCTGCTCCCCTGGTCACCGAACCTGCCAGCGAACTGCCGCAAGCCCGGTAAAGAAGAAGTGAAATAAGACTGGAGCAAACCTGTCTCTATCATACAGGTTTGCTCCAGTTTTGTATAGGTACGGACTATCTGCCGTTTACGTGTTTCGGTCTTCTGCCCTAAAAAATGCCCTGATGTAGAGAGGAGGCAGGAAAGGGGCGTATATGGATGTATAGGAAAAAGGAGGAATACGGACATGAGATGCATGAAGATGGGAGAAGCTGTCACCGGGGATAAAGAAGTAGGATTTGCGTAAAAGAATAGGTAACGAAATACCTCCAGATTATCAAAGATTTGGGGGTCTTTGATTTGCGGATGGAAAGTTCTAATGCAAACGATAACACAGCTGCCCATGGGAAAGCGAAAACCATCACATAGCAATGGCAACAGATAGGAAAAACCGGATAGAAATACTTAAAAAATACTTGTAAATCAAGTTTATTTTAATATATAATCATGATATGAAAGAACTCTATTCTGGACAGAAAGGGGGAAAGTTTTCACACAGTTTCAAATGATGTATTTTACAAAGGAGGAATCATGGATGAAGAAATCAGGAAGAAAAATATTGGGGATTTTGCTGACAGCGTCCATAATAGCAGCGATGGTATTTCCAATGCAGGGTACTGCGGCAGAGGGAACACCGCTCGATACCGTTTCGGCCAATATAGTGCCGGCAGAGGAAATGGACGATTCCTCAATTATGCTGCTGTCTTATGATATTAACCAGCCGGTTATTGAGAGCTTTGAGCTGGAAGAGAACGGAAAAACAGTAACGAAAAACGACACCCTCCATTTTAAAATGTCAGCCTATGATGCGGACGGCGATATTGACCTGGTGACTGTTCATATATCCAGAAAAAGCGGGTACAGCAATACACAGAGAGTGTCGTTTCAAAAGGGCGAGGGAAACCTATATACCGGAACCTTTGCCTGCAGCAGGCTGACAGGATACGAGGGCGATTACTATGTCTCCAAAATCTGTCTGGAGGATAAAAGAAACAATTATGTAGAGATGGATACTATGGCAGACGGACAGCCTATTTATACCTTTACGGTGGATAACAGCAGGACAGCGTCTGTTTCCGATTTTCAAATACAGAAAAATGCCTCCGGTGCAGACGGAAATCTGAGAGTGGGAGATACGGTAACCTATACAGCCCATTTGGAATGTGAAGGAATAGAATTGGGAAATAATGTGCGGATGTATTTGTGGACAACGAAGGATGGCTCTTCCCGTTCGGAGTCTGTACAGATGACCTATGATGCAGCAGCCAAGACGGTGACAGGCACTTATACGGTGAAGGAAAATACTTATCCGTCGGAATGGAAGCTGAACTATATTTACGCATCTGCAGACAATATTTCATATAGTTTTTATCCGGCGAATATTGAACCGGATAAGGATTTAACGTTTACTGTTGTAAATGATGCTTATGATGGAGAAAGTCCTGTGATTGAAAGTATTACCATAGACAAAAACGGAGAAATGGTAAAAGCAGGAGAAAAGCTAACTGTGAAGGTAAAAGTAAATGAAAAGAATCCCTCCAGCTCAATGGATGTAAGGTTCCGGCCGGAAGCTGCAGGGGCTTCGACTTTACGTGTTTCCTTGCAGTTAAATAAAGATACCATGGAGTATATTGGAAATATCAGCATTACACGAGATTCCTATCCCACCAAGTGGGAGCTTTACTATTTAAATTTATATGATAAAAATGGAAACAGCACATCTTTATCGGATTTCTGTCCGGATTGGAGTACAAGCCGTCCATGGTATTATACGGTAGACCCGGAGGGATATCTGGATGATACGCAGCCGCCTGTGATTGAAAGTATTACCATTGATAAAAACGGGCAGTGGGTATATCCGGGAGATACGGTTACTATAACCGTGAAAGTAAATGAAGAAAATCCTTACATCCGGGCTGATGCCTATTTTTATCCCCAGGTGTCTTATGTATCTGATTATTCCGGAGTTTCTCTGAATTATAATGCCGATTCCGGAGCATATGTGGGTACGGTTTACATAACCGGAGATACTTATCCTTGTGAGTGGATGCTCACCAATGTGATAGTACATGATATAAAAGGCCATTATACATATCTGTCAGATTTTAAACCGGATTGGGAAACTACTTGTCCGTGGTATTATAGGGTAAAAACGGACGATACCTACCGTGAAGATGTGGAGGATCTTACTTTTACGGTTTACGGGCTGGTGCCTCAGGAATTCGGCGGTTATCAATACGGTTATTGGATGGATAACGAGACAGTAAAAAATGTAGAAAGAAGAAGCTCTTTAAACAAACTTGGGATATTGCCGCCGCTGCCTGCAGGGGAAGTGAACGTGAAGTGGCAGCAGGGCTGGTCTGGACCGGAAATAGATGGGGATACAGAACTGTTTCTTAGAGAAAGTTCCTCTTCTTCCTATAATTTTTATGCAGTTTATGATAAGAGCTGTGTTAATGTGGTTTTGACCTACGCAAGCAGGGACGAAGGAATAAAAATGGCAGTCATACCGCAGTTTGTGGATAAAAATATAACTTACGGGGAACTGCTGGATGTTCTTGTACTTCCGGAAGATGCCAGTGAAGAATTTTTTGCCGGATTTGAACTGGATGCATCTTATGATAAATCGGCACAAGTGCCGGATACCGATTATGTCAGCGTGGAAGCAAAGTACAAGGACTGTCTGGTGTCATGGAATACAAAATATCTGGACAAAAACGGAAATGAAGTTTCCAAAGTGGTCTCCAAATCATATGAAAAGGGGACTGCTATCAGCGATGCCCTGATGACTCTGGAAGCGCCGGAAACGCCGGAGGGACTGGAATTTGAACGATGGATTTTTCCCAGTATTTACGGCGATGAAACGATTTCCTCTGAGAAAACGAATTTGAATGTAATAGCCGTATATAAGGGAAAGACTACGGCAGATGTATCTTATACTTGGCGGGGAGAGGACGGAAAAATTGTCTCTGACAGCAAATTAATTCTTTTGGACGGAGAAAATCTTTCTTATGCTGCGGTACGGAACCAAGTAATAGAAAAACTTAAGGAGGTAAAACATCTGGAAGGCCTTGTTTTGTCAGGATGGGGAGATTCATCGGGGATAGATGGTTCAAGGTATAAAAAACTCAATCTCCGGGCGCAGTACGGTAACTGTGCGGTGATTTTGAAATATCCGGACAACGTATATGAGTATGTAGTTGTGGAAAAGGGTTCTCAGTTTGCACTTCCTATAGAGAATGAAAAATATACGGATATCCTATGGGAAGGTTATGGGAAAGGGGAAGCCGTGACAATTACCGGGGACAAGGAGTTCCTTGCGGCGGACGCAAAACGGAAGGACGGGACGGCAGAAGGACCGTCAGGCGAAAAGCTTTCAGGCGAAGAAATCAATAAAATAATAGCCGATATAGAACAAAGCGGCAGCGGCGAAAACGTTCATGTTGATATGCGAAAGGTAACGATAGTACCTAAAGAAGTGTTAGAAGCTATCCGGGGAAAAGAAGTCAATATCGTTCTTGATATGGGCACTTACAGCTGGTCTATTGGCGGAAATGATGTTGCAGCAACAGAACTGAAGGACATTGATTTGGAAGTGATTGTTGATACCCACGATATTCCTCCGAGTATTGTGGATTCTCTTGCTGACGGAAACCCGGCTACCCAGATAACCCTTGTTCATGATGGGGAATTTGGATTCCGGGCGGATCTGACGGTAAACCTGGGCAGCCAGCACAGCGGCAGCACCGGAAATTTATATTATTATGACAGCGCCGGTAAGCTGGTTTTTAGAGATGCAGGAGTGATTGGGGAAGATGGCAATATCAGTTTATCCTTCTCCCATGCGTCCGAATATGTGGTTATTATTGAAAAGGAAGCATCGGACAGCGGAAATAAAAATGACGACGATGATGAAAATGACAACGATGATGAAAATGATACTGTAAATGATAACGAAAGCAGCAGCGGAAATGCTTCTGCCGATAACGGCCAGGACAGCATCGGACAGGAAACAATCTCCATGGCAAAGATGGAAGATATAGCAGCCCCTGTTGCCGGAACGAACAATGATAACGGCTCTGACAGACCAAAGAGCCCCAAAACAGGAGAATAAAGAAAGATGAGGCTTGAAAAAAAACAAATTTTGTCCCTTCTTCTTATCATTGCTTTTGGTGCGGCGGTTTCTTTTGTTGGTTTTCGTGCAGGAAATACAGACAGTATAGGAAATGAAGAAAACCTTGAGGTCTCGGAAGATATGACAGAGGCTTTGGATTTGTCCCGGCCTTCGCCGGAGAATGGAGAAGAGAGCAGGGAAGAGTCTGGCGGGGCAGAGGCTGATTTTGACCGCTTAAAGGAGCAGAATCCGGATATTTATGCGTGGATTACCGTTCCTGGAACGGTAATTGACTATCCCGTTCTGCAAAAAGGCGATGCTAAGGACCCTTATGATAATTATTATCTTGACCATCAGGCGGATTTGTCAGAAGGATTTCCCGGAGTGATTTATTCCCAGCCTGTCAACCGCCGGGATTTTACAGATTCCGTTACCGTTTTGTACGGACATAATCTGAAAAGCGGGGAGATGTTCAGCAGTTTGCATTTTTTTTCGGATAAAGATTTTTTTGCCGAAAACAGCCGGGTCATCATTGATACACCGGAAAAAACGCTGACTTATGAAATTTTTGCCGCTGTAGATTTCTCCGACGCACTTTTGCCTTATGAATATGATTTCACAAAAAATTCCGAGGTTCAGAGACATTTGGCAGATGTGAGAAAATGCGAAGGGAACTTTAGGGAAGAAACAAAACTGGCGGAAGGGGATAAGATTCTTGTACTCTCCACCTGTTACAGCGACAAGGCAGAAAGAAGGCTTTTAGTGGAAGCGGTGCTGACTGCACAGCAGCCGAAATAATTAACGGAAAGGTGCATAGTCCTCATGAAGAGAGCTTTGCACCTTTTTCATGGGTTATGCAAGGTAAAAGGAAAAATGAATGAATCAGCCAATCTGCAGATGCCGGTAAGTATGATACAGAACAGGTAAAATGGCAATAGTCAATACGGCATACAATATGATAATAACTGGTACTTCCCCGACTATCACTCCCCCAATCGAATATAAATTGAAATAATCAAGTGCATTCCCGGTCTGCAGCAGCTGGTCGGGCAGCAGCCCGATGATTTTATTTATGGCAGGACTGTTGATATTTGAAATAAAAGAGGGAATAAAAATCAATATAACCGGAACCATAACTGCCAGTACTGATGATTTTGTTTTAGCGGATACGAGCATACTTAAAAAGGAGATAAACAAGCAGCCCACATAACCTCCGATGCCGATAAGAAAGTATTTCTGCAAATTGGTGATATTATAAAAACATTTCCAGGAAGTCCAGCTTGCCTGAATGGAAAGGCGGCTTCCGTCCGCTCCCAAATACAGCAGCACAATTCCGGTATATAGAAGGAAAACCACAAAATATATTGCGGTCACAATAAGGAGCCCGGCTCGGATTTTCGATGCTGTCCCCTTATTTCTGCCATA
>DNJW01000079.1:7756-8489 GCA_003488965.1 Lachnospiraceae bacterium
GCTGTCCCCTTATTTCTGCCATAGACGCTTGAGAAAAATATAGCATCGGATTTCCATGTAAATTCGTTGGAAAAAATTCCGGACACAAGATATCCTAAAATTAACATGGTGAGCATGATGATGGTCGGTGAAAACTCAAACAGCTGCTGCCAGCCTGCCATATAGTCATAATAGAAGGGGGTATTTAAGTTGCCGTATTGCCTTATCAAATATTCCTTTTCCTGAGCGGAAAATTGGCCTTTGGCTTCGTTTTGCAGCCATTCCCGCAGCAGTTTTGTCCGGTTTGTGTAAAAATAAACGGCATCGTCTTCTGCTAAGGAATCCGCCCGATAATAGTCATATTCCCGGAAACCTTTGGCATAGGAACAATTTAAAAGGCTCCGTATTTCTGCTATTCCCTGCCCCCAGCTGTATGCAATATTCTTTTGGGTTACATTCTGTGATAACGCTTCCGGTGTATTCCTTATTCTCCGGTTTGTTGCAATCACTTTTCTTATAGTTTCCTCGTTTAAGTAACCGGCCCATTCTTTCTGCGCTGCCTTTAGTGCACAAACCGCAGCCGGTCCGTTCCGGGATTCTCCCTTTTCGTCCACATAAGAAACAGATAACGCAAAAAAACAAATAATCCCCATTGTAAGAAGCAAGAGCAGGACGGCAATTTTGCTGCCTGTTTTTGAAAAGACTTTTTTTATTTCATATTTTACCATTGTTATCTCCATTTCTGCGCGGCTTT
>DNJW01000209.1 GCA_003488965.1 Lachnospiraceae bacterium
AGACACAAACTTGGGATTGAAAATCATCAATTTTCAATCTTTCTCCATTTCAAAGCGATTTTCTGCTGAAACATTTTCCCGGTCTGCCTTAATCGTTTTTCTTTTCTCTCATAAAGATATCATAAATACAAGGCACTACTACCAGTGTCAGCAAAGTACCGTACAGCAGTCCTCCTATCGTGACTACTGCCATCGGTCTTCCCATTTCCGAACCCATATCATGTCCAAATACCATTGTGGAAAGCGCCAAAATCGTTGTAAGAGCTGTCATCAGCACCGGACGCAGCCTTGTACGGCCAGCCTCAAGAATGGCTTCTCTCTTCTCCATCCCTGCTTCCCTTAGCTGATTGACATAATCTACAAGAACAATTCCATTGTTTACAATAATACCGGACAGCATGACAAAACCAATCAAGGCAATCACGCTCACCTCGCTTCTGCTCAGATATAGCCCCAGAAATCCTCCTGTAAACGCCAAAGGGACAGTAAACATAATAATAAACGGAGAGAGCAGTGACTGGAACTGGGCAACCATAATTAAATACATAAACAGCAGCGCAAGAATCAGCATCAGCGTTACCTGTTCCATGGCATCGTTAATCATCTCATTTTCCCCGCTCATAACCAATGTATAGCCCTCCGGCATTTCATAAGCATCCAGCTTTTTCTCCAGTTCCTGGGATACCAGCCCCACATTGTAGCCCTCGGCAATAGCTGCACTTACCCCGATATAACGGTTCTGATCCGCACGGTTTACCGCGGTGGGTGATTTTTTTGTCTCAAAATCCGCAATATCCGCCAAAGTAATTTTTTCCTTTGTTCCGTCCTGTTTTGTCACATCAATTTTTATCTGTTTTATCGTATCCCTTGTCAGTGCAATATCGTTGGCATTTTTTACATAAACATCATAATCCCTTATTTCCGTTTCCAATGTGGTAGCACTGGAAGCTTCTGCCAGCCTTGCCGATATCTGCTGGAAAATCTGGGCTACCGTCAGTCCATGCTCAATGGCTTTATCCCTGTCAATAATAATGCGCAATTCTTCCGTGGAATCTTCCATGCCGTCCGATACCTCCGTTGTCCCTTCTGTATCCCGGACAATCTGGGCAATATCAGCCGCCAGCATCTGCAGGGTATCTATTTCACGCCCTCTAACTTGAATAGAGATTCCGCTGCCTCCAAGAGCGCTCATGTCCATGGACGAGGTATTGATGACCAGCTCCACCCCTTCCATATCCGCCGTCATTTCTTCTATTTTATTTGCCAGTTCATCTCCGGTCAGTTCCTTATCCTCTTTCAGCGTAACATAAATTTCCGTCGCATTTTTTGCACTGTTCCCGGCCCCGGTCAGAAGAGAAAGGCTGGATGTGCTGGCCATGGCGCCCACATCCTCCACATCGTCCAAAGAACGGATTCTTTCGATAATATCATCCGTTGCCTGGGCTGTCTCTTCCAAAGGCGTCCCCTCCGGCATCGTTACGCTGACTGTCATCTGGGTGCTCTCCATATCAGGCATAAAAGCCGTTCCTCTGGACATAGCCGCCGCCACACTGATTATCAGCAGTATCAAAACCCCTGCCAGCACCGCCGGTTTCCATTTCAGGGAAAAACGCAATGCCTTTTCATACCCATTTACCAGCGCCGTAAAGAATCTGCCCTCCTTTTGTTCCTTTGCGGATGTCAGCATCCGGGATGCCATAGCGGGAACTACCGTCAGGGCAATCACAAGACTTGCCAGTAGGGAATAGCCGATGGTAAGCCCCATGTCCACAAACAGCTGTCTGGTGATTCCTTCCGTAAATACGATAGGCAAAAATACACAGACTGTTGTCAGGGTAGATGCCATAATGGCCCCTGCAACTTCTCTTGCCCCTTCAATAGCAGCTTCCTTCATCCCCTTTCCTTCGCTTCTCATACGGTATATATTTTCAATTACTACGATAGAATTGTCCACCAGCATTCCTACGCCTAACGCCAGCCCGGAAAGGGAAATGATGTTCAGGGTTATCCCGCTGAAATACATGCATACCACTGCCGTCACAAGGCTGATAGGAATAGACAGGGCAATTACCAGTGTAGGGCGTATATCCTTCAGGAATACAATTAATATCAGGATGGCAAGCACCGCGCCGAAAAGCACGTTACTGATAACGGAGTTCATAACCATATCGATATAGATGCCCTGATCCATCAGAATAATCAGGGACAGACCTTCATCCTCTGCTGCCATTTCCTCAAACCTGTCTTTCAGTTTATCGGACACATCCCCGGTGGAATATCCGGTCTGTTTTTGTATGGTCAGAAGAATTCCCGGACTGCCGTTAATGTTCGTATAGATATCCGCGGAATTATCCGTCATAAATACGTCCGCCACATCTGCGAGAGTAATCACATCCACTCCCTCCATGTCCGGGTTCATAATCGGCATAGCCGCCAATTCCTCAATATCCGCCGTTTTATCGCCCACACGTACCAGATAGTCAATGCCTTCCTCCGTCACATAGCCGCCGGGCATGGAAAAATTCTGCGCTGCCAGCAAAGACTTGACTGTATCCACAGTAAGGATATCATTCATATCCGCACTGGCATAAGCATCCTCTCTAGCCTCCTCCAGCTGTTTTGCCCCGTCTTCCAGCTGTTCCTCTCCTTCCTTTAACTGTTCCAGGGCATCCTCTAACTGCTGGAAACCGCTGTCAATCTGTTCCTGGCCGGATTCCAGCTGCTTTTCCCCTGTTTCCAGCTGGGTCTGCGCCAAATCCATCTGAAATTCTCCCAGATCAATTTTCGCCTGGGCATTTGCCAGTTCTGTAGCCGCCTTCAGATTTCCTTTATACAGTTCCTTCAGGCCGGCGTTTACCTTTTCCAGGTTCTCCTCAATCATTCCCAGCGGTTCTCTGATTTTATTTTTTATTTCGTCAAAATTAAAGTTAAAATTATCAATATCTATACCTGCCTGCCGAAGCTGGGATATGATTTCTTCGCGGATTGTTTCGATTTGCATTTTCCGCAGTTCCAGTTCCATTCTTTCGGATGTAAGCTGCTCCTTGTTTGCTTCCAGCTCACTTTTCTGCGCTTCCAGCCCGTCTTTTTCTGCCGTCAGGCCATCTCTTCTTTCCGCAAGCTCATTCACCAGTTCGTCCACCGGCTTATCATTGGAATAGCCGTTTAACACGCCTGCTATTTCCTCAGCCGAACCCGATGCGGGAGGTGTATTTCCCAAAGCCTCCTGTACATAACCCACGGTCTGTCCAGAATAATTCTGGGCATATTCCATCGTCGCGTCCAATACTTCTATCTGCTCCTCAATCCGGACAATTTCCTCTTCTGTCTGGGCAATCTGCTCCTCTGTCTGGGCGATTTCCCCGTCTTTTTGGGCAATCTCCTCATCAATCCGGTTCATACCGTCCGTCCCGCCGGAGTCCTGCAGCGCATCGTCCAGCTTTTTCTGCAGTTCATCCAGCAAGGTAATCTGAGAGGTAATATTCATTTTTGCCGCTTCCAAATCCGCCTTTGCCGTCAGCAGCTGCGCCTCTGCCTCTGCCAGCTGGTTCACAGCCTCTTCTTTTTTCGCCTCCAGTTCCTTTTTGCCGTCCGCCAGCTCTTGTTTTCCCTTTTCTAAATCCGCCTTTCCATCCTCAATTTCTTTTTTGGAATCATTCAGTTCGTTCTGGGCATCCACAAGCTCTGCCCTGCTGTCTTCTATTTCTTTCTTTCCGTCCTCCAGTTCTTTTCTTCCGTCTTCAATCTCCTGTTCTTTTTCCTCCAGCTCGCTGTCTATGTATCCGAAAACCTGACGGTTTATGGCATCTATTTTATCCTGACGGATAATTACGTTTACGCTTTCTTCCAGCAGCCCCGTTGCGCTTGCGCTTGCCACGCCCTCTATGCTTTCCAGTTCGGGGACAATTGTATTTTTTGCCAAATCACTGACTTGTGCATTATCCGCCCCTTCCTTTCCTATCGCGGCAACCATAACAGGCATCATATCCGGATTCAGTTTCATAATGATCGGGCTGCCTATGGCATCATCCCAGTAACTCTTAATCTGGTCCAGATTTTCCCTGATTTCCAAAGATACGGAATTCATGTCCGCATTCTGGGCAAATTCCAGAATGACCATGGAATAGTTCTCGCTGGACACGGAACTGATGCTCTCAATATTGCTTACTGTAGCCATGGAAGATTCCACCGGCTTCGTTACCGCCATTTCCACCGTTTCCGGACTGGCGCCGATATAAGTAGTCATAACTATCACGTAAGGCAGACTGATATTCGGCAGAAGGTCCGTCGTCATCTTGGTAAATGATACAACGCCCAATATAATTGCCATAACCACCCCTACCAATACCGTATAGGTTTTCTTTACGCTGAATTTTGAAATCATAACAACCTAGCCTTTCCAAGCCTCAAAGACTTATTTCTGTTATTTTTGCAGGAGATATATTTCCCGTCCGACCAGTCGGTCGGTACCGTCTAAATTATATGCACCGTTTTTCTGTAAGTCAAGAAAGGTTTTGGAAAAAAGTATAAAATTATCATAAAGCGGGAAGCGGGGGCGTAATTTCCTATTATATAAAAAAACTGCCAGCCCCTAAGAGCCGGCAGCCATCCTCTCCGCTGCTTACCTGATAAACCTTTTCAATTTCCCCTTCACTCTCTGCAGCGCATTATCCGCCGACTTTTCATCCTTTCCCAATACCTTGGCTATCTGTACATAGCTCATTCCCGTAAGGTATAAATCCAAAACCTGTTTTTCAAATGTGCTTAATTCTTTTTCCATGGCTTTTTCCAGGTTCTCCACATTTTCCCTATCTATCATCATCTCTTCCGGGCTGAGTTCGGCTTTGGATGCGAGGACATTGACCAGTTCGGCTTCTTCGCCCTGCTCATTGCCGGATGCCACATGGCTGTATAGGGAAATATAGGAGTTTAAAGGCGCGTGCTTCTGCCTGCCGGAGGCTTGCACAGCCGTGTACATCTGTCTGGAAATACACAAATCCGCAAAGGTGAAAAAACTGGCATCCCGTCCGCTGTCATAATCCCTGACCGCCTTAAACAGACCTATCATGCCTTCCTGAATCAGGTCGTCATTATCTGCACCCAGAATATACATAGACTTTGCCTTGCTTTTCACCAGATTTTTATATTTATCCATAATATAATCCGTGATATTCTCTTCCCCGTCCCTAAGCCGGAGAATCAATTCCTCATCACTGCATTGCCCATACTTATCCTGCATCTGTCCCCTCCCCCTTTTAGGAATATTATAAATCAATTGCAAAACCGATAACCTTGCCGAATATATTGTCAGAATATTCTCACAACCTATAATTTTGCAATTATTTAAAAAGATTATTAAGCAATCTCTCTACTGTATGATAATCGCCTCACCGCCATATTCATAATCTGCTTCCGGTTCCTCTGCTTCTTCCTGACCATCGCCCGATATCCCGTCTTCCTGTATGCCTTCTTCTATAGTATCTGCATTCTGTGCAGGCGGCTCCACCAGCAGGGCTTCCTCGGCGGCCTTCTCGCTCTTTTCTTTCGCTTTCTGCGCTTCCTTCGCCCTCTCTTCCTCGGACATAATTTCTTCCTCTATCCATTTGCCGTCCTGCATATCGGGTACTCCGGTTCCGTTGCCGCTGACATCTTCCGGCACAGCCATGGTTTCATTGCCGTTGCCGCTAACACTTTCGTCTATAATGATTCCTTCATTTCCTACGCTGTTGCCGCTGACTGTTGCCGCTGCGGCCGCAGCATCTTTTTCCATAATCTGGATAATCTGGCTTGCCATATGTTCTGCCAATACCTGATAACCGTCTGGATTTCCGTGTACTCCGTCAGGCATATAAGTTGAAATTACTTGTGCGTCATGGGTATCCAGCAAATTGGAATTATATAAATCAATGACATCAATGCCGTACTGTCCCGCCAGTTCCTTAATCGCCTTTGCAAACATACTTTGGGGAAGGAGATAATTTCTCTGGTTTCTCAGATAGTCGTGAAGTACGTTTGGCAAAGGTGTGGCAAAAATGATTTTGGCCTCAGGATAATTTTCCTTAAGCCCCCGCATCAGTTCGTCCACATCCCCGTAAAAAGTTTTTGGTTTTTTCTCCGCAAAGCTGCCCATTTCCTTTTCCGATGCTGCAAAGCCGTCATTCGTGCCGCCCATTACCAGAATAATATCCACATCCTGAGGAATCTCTTTATATCTGTCTACAAAAGCCTGGTCCCAGTATCTTCCGTAGGAAGAACCTCCCCTTCCTAAATTGTACACTTCTTTTGCATGCAGTATATTTTTTAGAACAGACGGATAGGAATACTGCTCATAATTTTCCATATCATCCAAATTGCTTCCCTGGGTAAGACTGTCCCCAAGACAAGCAATGGTCATGCCGGAAAAATCATACGTACTGCTGCCTATAATCTGCTTGTCTTCCTCGTTGACCTGCTGTGTTTCCGCATAAGAGGAGCGGATATTCCGTCTTGCCTCTAAAGTCAGGTTCTCTTCATCATATCTAAAAGGGATTACCTTCCCGTCCACAACCGCATTTCCCGATATCGTCCCATAAGGTTCCATTTCCGCAACATTGCCGGAAACCGTCTCTTTCATCTGAACGTCCGTCCCGTTTCCGGATACTGTTTCCTCTTCTCCCGGCTGCTGCTCCGTTCCGTTCCCGGACACTGTTTCTTCTTCCTCCTCCGGCTGCTGCTCCGTTCCGTTCCCGGACACTGTTCCTTCTTCCTCCTCCGGCTGCTGCT
>DNJW01000359.1:0-5106 GCA_003488965.1 Lachnospiraceae bacterium
CTCAAAGTTAGGGTTAGAGCCGTTTGATAAAAACCTCAGCGCCAGATATTTGGAGACAAAGGGACAGGATTACCGCCATACACCGTTCTTGCAGGTGTATGGGCATGACGGCGAGGCCTGTCCGGTTTGTGGTGAAAGGCTTTGCCGTACTGTCATCGGCGGCAGGAGTAGCGTCTATTGCCTAGGATGCCAGAGGAACTTGTAATTTCAGACGGAAGGGTGGTTTTCACCTTCCGCAACGGAGCGAAAGTCAGCACAAAGATTTAAAGCCGGAAGCGGTCGAGGCATTGGGTTTGTTCCAGATGCTTTCGACTACTTTTTCTGTGCGTGGAAAAGAATACATTTTATTATGGAAAAAACCGTGGATTCTGGTAAAATGTGACGTGAGGATGTTAGGTGCAAAAAATAACGATAGCCCCTCTGAAAAATGGGTTATCGTTAAATCTTACACCACGGAATATCGAAAGTGCGGCAAATTCAATTAGGAAAACGATAGCCGCCCATGCATGGGGGCATCTGCCATTCTTCAAGGTGTTGATTTCAGGGCGTTTGCGGTAAATGTAAAAACGATTGCACCCACGCAAAAATTGTATCAATCTGGACACGCAATATGGTGTGAGAGGACGGCGGTTAATCCCCGTCTCCTACTCTATATAAGATTCGGTATCAAAAGGTCTGTCCGGCAACACCGTCTGGCAGACCTTTTGACACCCGAATCTGTATAAAAAACAATCTGCAAAACATGTAGTTATACAAATTTTACGGCAGTGCCATATGCCATAACTTCCGCTGCTCCCTGCATAACGGCAGCGGAAGCATAACGGATGTTGACGATGGCGTCTGCGCCTAAGGATTCCGCTTCCGCAACCATCCTTTTGGTAGCCAGAGCTCTGGCATCGTTCATCATTTCCGTGTAGGCGCCCAGTTCTCCGCCGACAATTGTCTTGAATCCCTGCGTAATATCTCTTCCGATATTTTTGGACTGTATGGTGCTGCCTTTTACAAGCCCCAGCATTTCCAGATTTTTTCCGGAAATATAATCAGTATTTACTAAGATCATCTTCTTCACCGCTCCTTATCTCTTTAATCCGCTCCGCCAGAACATAAACGCTTACTCCTGCAAGCAGGAGAGGAACGAGCCCCAGCAGAAATTTTAATATAAGAGGAATTGGAATATACATACAGAGAATAAAAAAACCTATATAATACAGAACCAGAATAGAAGCAATTATAATAGGCGCAATCATTTTCTTTGTGTGGACATCCATAATATATACCTCCTTACTGTATTAATTAAATAATACACTATAACTATATAGGATGAGGGTGGGGTTGTCAATATATTTTGCCGGAAATTCTATAATATTTTTGTGGTTTTTAGAAACACCGGTACTTTTTATACCCTTATTCCGGGCAGAAATCCTACATTTGCATGCATTGGAGCAATTTTTGGCATGGGTGCGGACATGACGGATTCACGCCGCAGCGGGGGAAATCGTTTTTTCGGAACAATCATTGGCGGTTTCATTGGCCTTGGCCTTTTCTGGCTGGAGCATTTGTTTTGGCTGGAAAGCTGTTATTGGCTGAAGCTTCCGCTGATTTTTCTTGGGATTGCCATGCTTATTGCCCTGCTGGTAAATTATGTGTTTTCCAGAAAAAGAGTGGAGAGATGGTTTCACTTAAAAGGCAGCAAAACGGAGGATTCAAAACGGGAAACAAATACTACAATGCATTTCCGGTATATGCTTTGTCTACCTGAATGACAGCGCAATAAGATTCGTTCATATTATGGATTGCTTCTGTTAAAAAACCGGCAATGGATTCATCGCTTTCCTTATAGGCAAAAGGAACAACGATATCAAAAATAATATTGGTATGGGTAGGACCCTTTACCAGCCGGAAATCATGAAAGCAGACTTCGGGATAATTGTTTTTTAATAATTCTGCAATGGCCTGCTTTAGATGGTTGGTCTGTTCATCATCGGTAATGACCGGATCCATATGAATGACAGCTTCGCACTGGAGTTCATTATGAAGGTGGTGCTCAATGTTATCAATCATATCATGAAGGACAAGGAGATTTCCGTCTGCAGGTACTTCTGCGTGGAGGGAAATCATAACGCGTCCGGGACCGTAATCGTGGACTACCATATCATGGATGCCTATCACATGTTCGTAACTCATAACAATTTTTTCCACAGCCTTAACAAAATCCGGGTGGGGCGGCTGTCCCAGCAGAGGGCTTATCGTGTCTTTGGCAGCACAATAACCGGCATAAAAGATGAATAAGCCTACGAGAACGCCGCAGTATCCGTCGATTGTCAGGCCTGTAAAATGGGCTGTTACAGACGCAATGAGGACAACGGTCGTGGCAAGTGTATCGCTTAAGCTGTCAGTGGCCGTTGCATTCATAGCTGCACTGTCGATTTTTTTGCTGATGCTTTTATTATAATATGCCATATAAAGCTTTACTGCGATGGAAATAAGCAGAATCAGGATAGTAAGCCGGCTGAATGATACCGGCTGGGGGTGGAGAATTTTATGTATGGAAGAACGGACCAGTTCGAAGGCCATGATTAAAATGGCAACGGAAACAAAAAGACCAGACAAGTATTCAATTCTGCCATGCCCAAAAGGATGATGAGGATCCGGCTTCTGACCGGCCATCTGAAATCCGACCAGGGTAATAAGGGAGGA
This sequence comes from Lachnospiraceae bacterium, assembly GCA_003488965.1. GTDB lineage: Bacteria > Bacillota > Clostridia > Lachnospirales > Lachnospiraceae > Kineothrix. The sequence continues at coordinate 2,698 of DNJW01000359.1, forward strand.
ACCGGCATCGGAAAGATTGTTAAAAGCATCTGCGGTTATGGCAATAGAGCCGCTTAAAAGACCGGCTAAAAATTTTCCGGCAAACAGCAGTATATTCAGGGCGATTCCCACACTGCCGCAAAGAACCCCATAAGCCTTGCGCACTTCGGGGGCTGATGTGTTTGTATTGTCTTTAATAAACAGTTTAGCAAGCAATGATATCATAATAACCTCCATATCGTTAGCATCCTATGTGTTGGCATAGGATATGAGAATACTTTAATATATGCAGTATGGCTATTTTATCTCTTTTTGGGGGAAAATACAAATGTTATTTGCAGGGGCTTTTATTTATGAATAGGTATAAGTCCGCGTAGCTGGGGAACATATTTCTACGTATGCCCCGCTTTCGCTTCACAAAAAACGCAGCAGACGCTAGGCTCAAAAAGCGTCGGTACTTCGCAAGAGATTAAAATCTCTGGTTTCTCACGAGCTTAGTATCCGCTACGCTTTTTGTGGAGCGGGAGCGCGTCGACGGAGGAATATGTTTTCATCTGGGCGGACTGACTGCAACCAGTTATGAACCAACACTCAACCCACCAAACCCTTTACAACATCAAAAAAAAAAGCTATAATTACAGACGGATTACAATATATCCCGTTTAAAAAGACAGCACAGCGGTATGGAAAATATACATTTAACGAAAATAATGAAAATAGAAAAAGGAGAAGAGGAAAAATGAGCAAGAAACCAACAGTATTAATGATTCTTGACGGTTACGGCCTGAATGAAAGAAAAGACGGCAATGCGGTGGCAGAGGCTGCTACACCGGTGATGGACGGTCTGATGAAGGAATATCCTTTTGTAAAAGGAAATGCCAGCGGAATGGCAGTAGGGCTTCCGGACGGGCAGATGGGAAACTCCGAGGTAGGACATTTGAATATGGGTGCCGGACGTATCGTATATCAGGAACTGACGAGAATTACAAAAGAAATCCAGGACGGGACTTTTTTTGAGAATCCGGCGTTGATGGACGCGGTTAATAACTGTAAGAAAAATGATTCCGCCCTGCATATGTTCGGTCTGGTATCCGACGGCGGTGTGCACAGTCATAATACGCATATTTACGGTATCCTTGAACTGGCAAAAAGAAACGGGCTGTCCAAGGTATATGTGCATTGCTTCCTGGACGGAAGAGATACACCGCCGGAAAGCGGCAAAGGCTTTGTAGAGGAACTGGAAGCAAAAATGAAAGAGATTGGTGTAGGTGAAGTGGCATCCGTTATGGGACGTTATTATGCAATGGACAGAGATAATAACTATGACAGGGTAAAGCTTGCCTATGATGCACTGACCAAGGGAGAAGGGCTGACGGCGCAGGGAGGTCCGGCAGCGATTGCGCAGTCCTATGAAAGGGGAGAAACGGATGAATTTGTAAAACCTACGGTTGTAGTGAAGGACGGTGCTCCGGTAGCAACGATTAAGGATAAGGACTCTGTTATCTTTTTCAATTTCAGACCGGACAGGGCAAGGGAAATTACCAGATGCTTCTGCAATGATGAGTTTACCGCTTTTGACAGAGGAGACAGACTGGACCTTACGTATGTATGCTTCTCTGATTACGACCCCACGATTCCCAATAAAGAGGTGGCTTTCCATAAGATTACAGTGGAAAATACTTTTGGGGAGTGGCTGGCAGCAAACCATATGACTCAGGCAAGAATTGCCGAAACCGAAAAATACGCCCATGTAACCTTTTTCTTTAACGGCGGTGTAGAAAAACCCAATGAGGGAGAAGACAGAATCTTGGTTAATTCGCCTAAGGATGTGGCTACTTACGATTTGAAACCCCAGATGAGTGCTTATGAAGTATGCGACAAGCTGGTGGAAGCTATCAAATCTGGAAAATATGACGTGATTATCATTAACTTTGCAAATCCTGATATGGTGGGACATACCGGTGTAGAGGCTGCCGCTATCAAAGCAGTAGAGGCGGTGGATGAATGTGTGGGCAGGGCAGTGGATGCCATTAAGGAAGTGGACGGAACCATGTTCATCTGTGCAGACCACGGAAATGCAGAGCAGCTTGTGGATTATGAGACAGGCGAACCTTTTACCGCCCATACCACCAATCCGGTTCCTTTCATCTTAGTGAACGCCGATTCAGCCTATACCCTGAGGGAAGGCGGCTGTCTGGCGGATATCATTCCTACGCTGATTGAGCTGATGGGGATGGAACAGCCGGCAGAGATGACAGGAAAGTCTTTGCTGGTAAAGCGCGCTTAAACGGTTAGGCAGGATATAGATGTTTTGCACGATAAATACAGCCTCTCTGGAAGTTGCCGGAGGGGCTGTAGCTTTTACAATAAGCTGTCTCGCGGAGCGTGACAGCGTTTGTTACAATAAGCTGACCCGCGAAGCGCGGCAGC
>DNJW01000359.1:5138-5268 GCA_003488965.1 Lachnospiraceae bacterium
CCATACCACCAATCCGGTACCTTTTATTCTTGTAAATTATGACCAGGCCTATACCTTAAGGGAAGGCGGATGTCTGGCGGACATTATTCCTACCATGATTGAGATTATGGGAATGGAACAGCCGAAGGAA
>DNJW01000359.1:5574-5730 GCA_003488965.1 Lachnospiraceae bacterium
CAGCCGAAGGAAATGACCGGAAAATCTCTGCTGATAAAAAAATAACATTAGAATCTTTAAAATATAAGAGAACACGCTGAACCTCGTTATGGGACAGCGTGTTCTTTGTTTTGTAAGAGCGCAGCCCTATATGTTTCTCCTGCCCGCTTCGGTGTC
>DNJW01000359.1:6044-6385 GCA_003488965.1 Lachnospiraceae bacterium
TCTCCTGCCCGCTTCGGTGTCCGGAGGAACATATAGGGCTTTTTCCGGCATTTACCAAAGTACTCTTGACATCCATACCAAACTATTGTATATTAAGTGTATTAGTTGTGATAGTACAGTATATACTGATTATAAAAGGAAGGAAAGGAGTGCATATGATAATTCTGGATTATAAGGACACCAGACCGATTTATGAGCAGATAGTGGAAAAATTCAAGCTGCTCATATTGAAAGGTGTTTTGCAGAAGGATGAGCAGATGCCGTCAGTCAGAAGTCTGGCAGTGGAGCTGTCCATTAATCCCAATACCATTCAGAAAGCGTATGCGGAATTGGAGCGGCAG
>DNJW01000359.1:6682-6876 GCA_003488965.1 Lachnospiraceae bacterium
CGTATGCGGAATTGGAGCGGCAGGGATATATTTATACGGTAAAGGGACGGGGAAATTTTATCTCGGATAATAAAAATCTTCTGGATGAAAGGAAAGAGGAACTGAAAAAGCGAATGGTTTTTCTTTATAAAGAGGGTACGGAGCTGGGAATGACAAAAGCGGATTTTATCCAGTGTCTGCAGGAAATCAAGGAG
>DNJW01000359.1:7184-7624 GCA_003488965.1 Lachnospiraceae bacterium
CAGTGTCTGCAGGAAATCAAGGAGTAGGAGGGATGAGGAGATGATTGAGATTACCAATATAAGCAAATCCTTTTCGGATATACTGGCAGTGGACAGGGTCAGTGTACAGATGAAGGAAGATATGGTATTCGGGCTAATCGGAACAAACGGGGCAGGAAAGAGTACTGTTCTGCGGATGATTGCAGGAGTCTTAAAGGCGGACGAGGGAAGTATTACGGTGGACGGAATTCCGGTTTTTGATAATGTGGAGGCAAAAAAGAAAATATTTTTTATTGCGGATGAGCCGTATTTTTTTGCCAATGCGAATGCATCGGAAATGGAAAAATATTTTTCGACGGTATACGAAGGGTTCCGGCGGGAGGACTTTTATCGGTATCTGGAAAGCTTCGGACTGAATAAAAAGCGGAAAATAAATACTTTTTCCAAAGGAATGAAAAAGC
>DNJW01000359.1:7880-8066 GCA_003488965.1 Lachnospiraceae bacterium
TCCAAAGGAATGAAAAAGCAGCTTGCCCTTTTGTGCGGTATCTGTTCCGGTACAAAATACTTGCTGTGCGATGAAACTTTTGACGGTCTCGACCCAGTTATGCGTCAGGGAATAAAAAGTCTTTTTGCAAAAGAAATGGAAGGCCGGGGACTTACCCCTGTTATTGCGTCCCATAATCTGAGAGAA
>DNJW01000311.1 GCA_003488965.1 Lachnospiraceae bacterium
GACGGTAATCAAGGGTCTGCTTATGGAATATACAAGCTGCACAATTCGCAATTGGAAACTTAGGGTCCCGCCATCCCCTACTTTTCCCTCAGATAGAAAAAAAGAACAATTTTTTCCAGGTATCTTTTTAAAACAATCTGTATCTCCTCTTTCGGATGAATAGGTTTTACCAGAAATGTTCTTATCCCTGCTTTTTTTGCTCCCCATACATCCGTAAAGAGCTGGTCTCCTACAAATAGCGTATTGCCTTTATCTGTGTGGAGCCTTTCCATCGCTTTCCGGTAATTGCCTACTGCCGGTTTTCCGGCTTTAAAAATATAATCCGCTCCCACCGCATCGTTAAACATTTTCACCCGCGGTTCCTTATTGTTTGATAAAAGCATAATCCCATATCCAAGCGCCTTCAACCTACCGAACAGTTCCCTGCTCCTGCCGTCTGCAGGCGCACCGTGGGGAACCAGCGTATTATCAATATCAAAAATGATTCCCCTGTACCCTTGCTCATAAAGCTTTTCATAATCAATCCCGTAAGCCGAATCCACATATTCGTCGGGATAAAATCTCCTCAACATAACCTCTCCTGCCCCGTCAATTACTGTCCAGCACTTTTTTCAGTTCGTCCATAAATGTATTAATATCCTTAAACTCCCTGTAGACCGAAGCAAACCTTACATAAGCTACCGCATCCATGTCTTTTAGCTTGTTCATCACCAATTCCCCTATATCCTGCGTAGAAATCTCCCGTTCCTCCATATTGAAAATTTCCGTTTCTACTCCTTCCACCAGCCTTTCAATCTGCCCGGCGCTTACCGGGCGTTTATGGCAGGCTCTGAGTACGCCGGCTTCGATTTTTGCCCTGTCATACGTTTCCCTATTGTTATCCTTCTTAATGACAATTAACGGTATTGTTTCGATTTTTTCATAAGTGGTAAATCTTTTATCGCACTCGTCGCATACTCTCCGGCGCCTGATGGAATTATTATCTTCCGCCGGTCTGGAATCAATTACTCTTGTATTGTCATGACCGCAAAAAGGACATTTCATTGCTGTCTCCTCCCTCGTTTTTATACCGTTTTTTCATACCCGTTTTTATCTGTTGAATACACCGCTGCTTTTCATTCTGTTAACGGCGCAGTTTGAATTTTTCCACTTGTTCGTTCAAAGTAACTGCCTGAGCGGAAAGTTCTTCGCTGGTAGCCGATGTTTCCTGAGCGGCCGCCGAATTGTTTTCCACCACAGCCGAAATCCGCTCCACATTTTTCTCAATCCCTTTAATGGATTCCGCTTCTTTATCTGCCGCCGTCCTTATCTCCCCTACCGCAGCCAGTACATGGTTCAGCCCTTCCATTGCGTTATTGGTAGCTTCCGCTGTTTCTTCTGTAATATCGTTTCCGTTCATAACCTCCTGCAAAGCAGTTTCTATCAGCCGCTTTGTCTTTACCGCCGACTGGGCGCTGTCCTCCGCCAGCTTACGTATCTGTTCCGCCACTACGGCAAACCCCTTGCCTGCTTCCCCTGCTCTTGCCGCTTCAATCGCCGCATTCAGGGATAACAGATTCGTCTGGGAGGCAATATCTTCAATGTCCGCAATAATATTGCCGATTTCCTGGGAAGTAGACTTAATAGCCTCCATAGCTTCCATCAGCCTGGACATTTTCTCTTTTGTCTTCTCCGCCTCTGTCCCCACGCTCTGGGCGCTTTCATGGAGACGGTCAACCGTATGGCTTGTTTCCTCTACCTGGCCGGTTACTTCCGTCATCGTTTCCAGAAGCCCCTGTACGGCAGTCGCCTGGTCCGTAGCTCCTTCCGCCAGACCTTGTGCACTGTTCGCCAGTTCGGAAGAACCGGCTGCTACCTGGTCTGCCGCTCCCTGTATATTTCCGATTACTTCGCTGATAGTAAGCACCATATTCCTCAGCTGGTCCAACAGCGGAGCATAATCTCCCACATATTTTTCCCTGCACTTGGACCTTACATCAAAATTGCCTTCTGTAAATTCAGAAATAATCCCATACAAGTCATCAATAATTGCTTTCAGCGTATTGTTTGTTTCCCTGAAGCAGTTTGCAAGTTCCCCTATCTCATCATCGGAATCATATGTAACATCGGCGCTAAAATCTCCCACCGCCATTCTCCTTGACGCTTCCGCCAGTTCCCCTACCGGCTTCACCAGCGACAGAACCACTGCGCCGCCCAGCTTAAGAACCAGCACAAGATTTGCAACCGCTATCACGATAAGCAGAACCAGCGCCACTGTTCTGGCAATCGGATTCTCACCCATGATGCTTAATCCGATAACCCCGATAAGCACTGCTATGATATACGCTCCAAGCGTTATGGAAAACACAATCATCACCTTTTGCTTAATCTGCAAATTTTTTAATTTTTCTTCCATTATGCTGCTCTCCTTTACTCCTGTTTTTTTCAGATTTCTGTTTAGATTGTATCAAATTATGAGCCATGGGGCAACAAAAGAATTGGGAAAAATTTGGGGCGAAAAATTCTTTGGCCGATAGGCATGCCGGTCTATCGGCATGCTAAAAAAAGCACAGCGCCGGTTATGCCGTCAAATAATTTTTCATTACGCGCAGCGCGTTTTTTTCCAGCCTGGATACCTGGGCCTGGGAAATTCCTATGATTTCGGCAACTTCCATCTGGGTCTTGCCCTCAAAGAAGCGCAGCGTAATAATCTCGTGTTCCCGTTCATCCAAACGTTCCATGGCCTGGCTTAAGGAAAGGTGTTCCACCCATGTTTCTTCTTTATTCTTTTTGTCGCTAATCTGATCCATCACATAAAGGGTATCGCCGCCGTCTGTAAATATCGGCTCGTAAAGGCTCATGGGGTTTTGAATCGCATCCAGGGCATAGACGATATCTTCTTTAGCAATTCCGATTTCCGCAGCTATTTCATTAATCGTCGGCTCTTTCAAATTTTTTCTTGTCAGGTTTTCTTTGGCATAAATCGCTTTATATGCCGTATCTTTCAGCGAACGGCTTACGCGGATGGAATTATTATCCCTTAAGAAACGTCTGATTTCTCCGATAATCATGGGAACCGCATAAGTGGAAAATTTTACGTTCAGAGAGGAATCAAAATTATCAATTGCCTTAATCAGTCCAATGCAGCCTATCTGAAACAAATCGTCCACATTTTCGCTGCTGGAAGAAAAACGTTTGATTACGCTTAAGACCAGCCTCAAATTTCCTTCGATATATTGCTCCCTGGCATCCTTGTCCCCTTCTTCAATTCTGGAAAAAAGTTCTTCTTTTTCCGCATTTTTTAAAAGAGGGAGCTTGGATGTATTTACCCCGCATATTTCAACCTTTCCTTGTGCCATCTTATGCCTCCTGCCATCATTTTTCTCTGGAAAAGTATGATCTGAAAACTTTTCTGTTACTAAAAATGATGCACCAAAAGCCATAAAATTATACATTGCAATTTTTTGATTCCAGAATCATTTTGCACAATAGGCGCATATGCTATTATAAAGCGGATTAGGATACGGTATTATGCTCTTTTCTGAATTGAAATGTAAAGAAGTGATTAATCTGAAAGACTGTAAATGCCTTGGAAAAATCGGCGATCTGGAATTTGACGAATGCTCCGGACAGATATGCAAGGTGATTATTCCCGGAAAAAATAAATTTTCTACCTTATTCGGAAGCGAACCTGAATATGTCATTCCTTTCAAAAACATCCGTAAAATCGGACCGGATATTATCATCGTGGATATTTGCTGCTAAAAACGCCATGGCGTAATTTCCTATAAGGATTCGGGTGTCAAAAGCCCTATCCAAGAATTTTGCTTGGCAGATTGCGCAAAAGAAATGGAATTTGTTCCATTTCTTTTGTG
>DNJW01000242.1:0-455 GCA_003488965.1 Lachnospiraceae bacterium
CTTTTTATTATTATATGTAAAACTAATTTAATAATATAGCATATGCCAAAAATGTCAACACTTCATTTTTCATGCTTTCCGCTGATGCCGTCCTGGATAGACCCTATAACCGCCATCGCCCCGACACATACTGTCAGGGAAGTCGTCACAAAGGCATCTATAAAACGACCGTCTTTTTGGTTTCCTGTTTTATCCCGCAGCCATATACCGAACTGTTCACCCAATAATTCAGGTTGATGAGTTCCCCAAACAGCGTTCCTGCAGCAAGAGAGACAATCAGCATTATGGTTCCTTGGGTATTCAGGCTTCCTCTTAGCTGATTCCCCTCCCCTTCTATATTTACTACAAGCATCTGGATAATGTACTGCCGAATCCTATAAGGTAAAAAAAGCTGGTCCGGCGGCCAGCTTTGATTCTCACAAGGCTGTGGTGTAATTTCCTATTATATAAAAAAA
>DNJW01000242.1:742-914 GCA_003488965.1 Lachnospiraceae bacterium
TAATTTCCTATTATATAAAAAAAGACAGCCCGTTCTCCTTCTGGAAAACAAGCTGCCTTCATTATCTATCACTTTTATCCCGCACTATCCTATCCGAACCTCTTAAACCGGATAAGCCGCATTTTTTGTATCGGCCTGGGTCATGTCTACTTTTTCCTGCTGTGCCTGACGG
>DNJW01000242.1:1238-12078 GCA_003488965.1 Lachnospiraceae bacterium
ACTTTTTCCTGCTGTGCCTGACGGTATTTGAAGAAATCAGTAGCTACCTGAGGGAACAGAGCATAGGAGAGAACATCCTCGTCCTGCTGCTTCCATTCTTTCATCTCTGCCTCCAGTTTATCCAGCTCGTTCTCGATTAAATCCGCCGGACGGCAGGTGATTCTTTCCTCGCCAGGAATGACCTTATCGATAATTTCCTGATTCATAGGTTTAATGGTCTGGCCGTATTCACCGCGCAAAACTGCTTTGGTTTCCTTTGTAGCCATTTTATAACGTTCTCCTAAGAGTACGTTAAATACTGCCTGTGTACCCACAATCTGGGAAGAAGGCGTAACAAGCGGCGGTTCGCCAAGGTCCTTACGTACTGCAGGGATTTCTCTTAATACGTCATAATATTTATCTTCCGCATTCTGCTCTTTCAACTGGCTTACCATGTTGGAAAGCATGCCGCCCGGTACCTGATAAAGCAGAGTTTTAATATCAACGCCCATAACTTTGGGATTCAGCAGGCCGCTTGCCAGGCATTCATCCCTATAAGGCCTGAAGTAATCTGCAATTTCAGCAAGCAGATTCTGGTCATACCCGGTATCGTAAGGAGTCCCCTTAAAGGTTTCTACCATAACTTCCGTTGCCGGCTGTGAAGTACCCAGGGCAAACGGAGAAATCGCGCAGTCAATCACATCTACGCCTGCCTCTACCGCTTTCAGGTATGTCATGCTTGCCACACCGGAAGTATAGTGGGTATGCAGCTGAATCGGCAGCTTGGTTGCGCTCTTCATGGCGGAAATCATTTCGGTCGCCTTATAAGGAACCAAAAGCCCTGCCATATCTTTGATACAGATGGAATCCGCACCCATTTCCTCTATTTTTCTTGCCATATCTACCCAGTAATCCAGTGTATAGGCATCTCCCAATGTATAAGACAATGCAACCTGTGCATGGCCTCTGCCTTCCCTTTGTTTTACCGTATTGGTCGCATTTACAGCTTCCTGCAGGTTCCTAAGGTCATTCAGGCAGTCAAAAATCCTGATAATATCAATGCCGTTGGCAATGGATTTCTCTACGAAATAATCCACCACATCATCTGCATAAGGGCGGTAACCTAAAATATTCTGCCCTCTGAAAAGCATCTGCAATTTTGTATTTTTAAAACCGTCCCTTAATTTTCTCAGTCTTTCCCATGGGTCTTCCTTCAGGAAACGGAGAGAAGCATCAAAAGTAGCCCCGCCCCAGCACTCTACCGCATGGTAGCCTACTTTATCCATCTTTTCAACAATCGGAAGCATCTTCTCGGTAGGCATTCTCGTTGCAATCAAAGACTGATGTGCATCGCGGAGAACGGTTTCCATAATTTTAATCGGTTTTTTCACCTGTTCTGACATTTTCTATTCCTCCTATAAAATTTGGACCGCCAGGCTCCGGCAGGCCAATATTACATTTTCAATTACCACCATTCCTTTAAAATACTCCAAATACTGCCATAAAAGTACCTGCCGCTACTGCGGTGCCGATAACTCCGGCTACGTTAGGCCCCATCGCATGCATAAGCAGGAAGTTGGTGGGATCCGCCTCTGCCCCTACCTTCTGGGATACCCGGGCAGCCATAGGAACTGCGGATACGCCGGCAGAACCAATCAGAGGGTTCACTTTGCCATGGCTCAATGCGCACATCAGCTTGCCGAACAGTACGCCTGCCGCTGTACCGAATGCGAATGCAATCAGTCCCAAAGCCACGATTTTCAGCGTATCCCAGTTCAAAAATGCTTCTGCGCTTGTGGTAGCGCCTACGGAAGTACCCAGCAGGATAACAACGATATACATCAGGGCATTGGATGCCGTATCCGTCAGCTGACGTACCACGCCGGACTCTCTGAACAGGTTGCCCAGCATCAGCATACCTACCAAAGGAGCCGTAGTAGGAAGAATCAGACATACTACGATAGTAACAATAATCGGGAACAGTATTTTCTCCAGTTTGGAAACCGGACGAAGCTGTGCCATCTTAATTTTTCTTTCCTTTTCTGTTGTAAACAGCTTCATAATCGGCGGCTGGATAATCGGTACCAGCGACATGTAAGAATACGCCGCCACTGCAATCGGCCCTAACAGCGCCGTCTGTCCCAGCTTTCCTGCAAGGAAAATGGAAGTCGGGCCGTCCGCACCGCCTATAATTGAGATTGCCGCTGCAGCCTTATCATTAAAGCCAAGTCCGATTGCACCGAAATATGCGGCAAAAATACCGAACTGGGCTGCTGCACCGAGCAGAAAGCTTTTGGGATTTGCAATCAGCGGACCAAAGTCCGTCATAGCGCCTACCCCCATGAAAATAAGGGAAGGAAGGATTGCCCATTCATCCAAAAGATAGAAATAATAAAGTAAACCGCCCGTTCCGTTTGCCGACTCTTCAATACTCAGCATAATGTCAGGATAAATGTTAACGAGCAGCATACCAAATGCTATCGGCGTTAATAACAATGGCTCAAAGCCTTTTGCGATAGCAAGGTAAAGAAATACACAAGCTACTGCAATCATCAGGTAATTTCCCCATGTAAGGTTAAAGAAAGCCGTCTGATGCACTAGGTTGTCTAATGTATTTGCTATATAACTGACATCCATTATTTTGACCTCCTGTTTTGATTCACGTTCTGCAAGTGTATCCACTATACAGACATTTCTGCAATGTACTTACCCGCTTTCCTGCCTTAGTTTAAAGTTGCGAGCAATGCACCTGCCTCTACAGGGTCGCCAACAGATACATCAACGCTTGCTACGGTACCGTCCTGAGGAGCCACAACCGGAATCTCCATCTTCATTGCTTCAAGCACAACTACGGTATCTCCTGCCTTCACTGTCTGTCCAACCTTTGCTTCCACTGCAAATACCTTGCCTGCCGCGCCTGCTTCCACCCTTATGCTGCCTGCCCCGCCTGCTGCTGCGGGCTTTGCTGCTGCCTTGGGCGCTGCTTTCGGTGCTGCCTTAGGTGCTGCAGGCACTGCTGCAGGTGCTCCTGTGGACGCACCTTCTTCCACTACTACATCATATACGTTTCCATTTACGGTAATGGTATAATTTTTCATTTTCTATTCCTCCTATTTTCAACTAAAACGTTCTTCTTTTTCTGATGCTTCTGACTACAAAGCCATCCGTAGAAGCTGCCCCTTCGCTTGCCGCAATTGCAGCAGCAATAACAGCTACCAGTTCTAAGTCATCCGTTTCCTCTTCTTCCAAAGCCTGAGCAGGCGCCGGTGCCGCTGCTGGCACAGGTTTTGCCGCCTCCTGCTGGGGCTTCTTTACAAATGCTGCCTGAATCTTAGGAATAAAGGTAAAGCATGAAATAATCAGGCTGATAAGAATCAGCACAATGAATACGGTTCCCATACCCAGTATGGTATTCATAAATGCCTTTGCCATTAACTCTCTGAATGAATAAATTACATTCGTAGACATACTCGTCATCACATATTCATCGTCGAAAATAATTTCAATATTGGCATCATGGCTCGTGCCGTCCACTTTCAGGTTAACGATAACCCCGTCATTTGTCTTTTCCGCACTTCTTTCCAAAATATCAACATAATCACCTATATCGGCCTGAGCGCTGTCCCAGCTGCTAAACGCCGCCGCTGAAACAGGGTCTGCCTTGGCATACTGTGCCTTTTCCGCTTCATAAGCGCCGGAACAGATTTCACGCAGGCTCTGGAAAACGCCTTCTCCATAGGAGATAATATCCTCTTCCGATACATCCGTCCATTCGGCTGCATCTTCCTGCCCGCTTCCGCATGCACTCACACCAAGGATACAGGTAATCATACCTAATACTAATAACCATTTTCTCATATTAAGTATCATCCTTTCTAGACTGTACCGTGTTTTTTTGCCGGGCGGTCTTCCTGTTTTGTATACAACATTTCAAACGCGCCGATTACATATTTTCTTGTATCTTCCGGCGCCACAATCTGGTCCACATATCCTCTCCTTGCAGCACTGTCCGCACTTGTCTGAAGACGCGCATATTCCTTGGCGCAGGCATCGATAGCATCGGAGCCTTGTCCGTCACAGATAATCTTTGCGGCAAGCTTCGCATCCATCGTTCCGATTTCCGCATCCGGCCATGCCATTGTAATATCTGCTCCCACTGCCTTGGAATTCATAGCCACGTAAGCGCTGCCATATGCCTTCTGCGTAATTACATTCACCTTCGGAACCGTAGCGTTCGCGAAAGCGTATGTAAGGCGTGCAACTGCCTTAGCCATCCTCTTTTCCGAACATTTTGCTGCAGCAAATCCCTTTACATTGGTAAGGGACAATACCGGAATATCAAATGCATCGCAGAAAGTAATGAAATCCGCCGCCTTTTCGCATCCTCTTACCGACAATACCGCATCAAATTTTTCCGTAACCGTTCCTTCATCGCCGTAAACCTCGGTACGGTTTGCAACAGCGCCTACCGTAGCCCCGTTCAGCCTGATGAATCCGGTTACCATATCTTTTGCATAATTTCTCTTCGTTTCGAAGAATATGCCGCTGTCTGAAATCTGGGAAAGCGCAATAGCGGTATCTCCCGCACAGTTTTCCAAGCCTTCGCATACTCTGTTCAAATCATCCGTGCATTCCCCAAAATCCATAGTATCCTCATTGTTTGCCGGAAGCATAGAAACCAGTTCCCTGATTTGCGCAAGGATTTCCGCCTCGCCGGCAACCACATCTACGATGCCTGCCTCGCTGCTCTGGAATTCTGCAGAAGATGTATCACACCTTGAAATTTCATTTCCGTTAATCGCATTGGGAGAATTTACAAACAGCTTTGCTTTCTTCTCTTCCATAAAAGTAAAATCCGTCAATGTGGGAACTACTGCAAGGCCGCCGCCGCAGGTTCCGAAAATCGCAGTAATCTGGGGAATCACTCCCGATGCGTTTACTTGTTTCATATAAATCTCACCAAAACCGTTCAATGCATCCGTAGCCTCCTGCAGCCTAAGACCGGCAGAATCAATTAAGCCGATAACAGGCGCACCCATTTTCATTGCCAGATCATAAAGATTTGCAATTTTCTTAGCATGCATTTCACCGATGGTTCCGTTTAATACGGAAGCATCCTGGCTGTAAACATACACAAGATTGCCGCCGATAACTCCATAGCCGGTAATAACGCCGTCCGAAGGAGTCTCTGTCTGTTTCAGGTTGAAATCCGTTGCTCTGGCCGTAACAAGCGCCCCTATTTCAACGAAACTGTTTTCATCGAGTAAAGCATTGATTCTTTGACTCGCTTGTGAAGTAGTACTCATTTTTTCAGCCCTCCATTTTATATTAAATAAATAAAAACTATTTAATGGGAAATCACGTTACGGTAATTGCCGTAAAACCAGAAATGAAACTGTAACGAACAAACTTCCCCATGATTCACGGTAGTAGTATAACACAAAAGAAAAAAATATCCTAGGATTATTTTAATTTTTAACATTTTTTTTACTTGCTTACGTTTTTACAATGCATACAGCTTCCATATGTATTTAAATACCCAAGGAAAATCCATCCGTTCCACATCTGTATCCGTAACTACCGGATATTCCTTTAAAAGCTCCCCTTCCAGATAATATCCTATGCTCCCGGCGGCAGCCCCCTCTTCCACCGGTGCCGTAAGAGTCTTTGAAAGCCGGATTTTTTTCTCTACCTGTTCTCCTTCTCTTAAAAGGACATTCAGCTCCTCCTCTTGATTCTCTAAGGAAATTTCTACATAGGCCTCATCATAAGGCTTTCCCGATGCAGGAATACCCCCTTCCACCCTTAGCGGCTTTAGCTGCTCCGGTTCATACACATTCCTGTACTCATAGTTTTCCAGCCCGTATTCCATCAGCTTCCTTGTATCGCTCCACTTATAGCTCTTATTATTCGGCCAGCCGCAGGCCAGCAGGGCCACCACAAAAGTTTTCCCGTCCCGTCTGAGCGCGCCTACATAACAATAACCTGCATTATTAGTAAACCCGGTTTTTCCGGACAAAGCTCCGTCCATCATGGTCAGAAAAGCATTGTGATTGATGCAGGAATAGCTGCCCTTTCCCTCTCCATCTGAGAAAAAATAATTCTGGGTTCTGGTAATTTCCAGAAATTCTTCTTTTTTTTCCGATTCCTCTATACAATATTTCATAATCCTGGCCAAATCCCTAGCCGTTGTAGAATGAATCCTGTTATTGCCGGACTCGTCTGCAGCCGCCGCATCCAGCCCGTTGGGCGTAATAAAATAAGTATCGAAACAGCCGATATCCTTAGCCTTCTGATTCATCATCGCCGCAAAACCCTCCACGCTTCCCCCGATATGCTCTGCAATGGCCACCGCAGAATCATTATGGGATTCCAGCATAAGGGAATAGAGCAGATCTTTGAGCTTAAACTGCTGTCCCTCGTACATGCCAAGATGCACCTTGGGCTGTCCGGCTGCATAGGCGGAAACCGTAACCATATCCTCTCTGTTTCCGTTCTCCAAAGCCAGAATACAAGTCATAATTTTTGTGGTGCTCGCCATAGGCATCTGCTCGTTTTCATTTTTTCCAAATAAAACACGCCCGGAATCCGCATCCATAAGGACTGCCGAACGGGCGTACAACTGTATGTTTGTACTATTTTCCTTTTTTTCTTCCCCCTCTGCCGCAGGCTGCCCTGCTGCAAGGGTTTCCTTTGCAGCAGGAAATGTCTGCGTTTCTTCCGCTGCCTCATGCCTCTTTCCCGCTGCTGCCAGAAACTGGACTGCTATCGCTAACACCATGGCAAAAGTCAAGATCATCTTCTTTTTTTTCCACTTATTTCTTTTTTCCATTTTATAACCCGGTCTGTCTTCATTTTCTAAAATATATGCCCGGAAACGGAAAAATAGTAATTTTAAATATCCAGCTGAAGCTGTACCTCCGCTTCTGCCTGCTGCTTGAATTCCTCCATCTGGACCGCATTCAGTTCCGGAAGTTCGTCCAAGGATTTTACGCCGAAGCTCCTTAAAAATTCCTCCGTCGTTCCAAACAGCAGCGGTCTTCCCGGCGCGTCCAAACGTCCCACTTCCGTAATCAGGTTGAATTCAATCAGACGGTTTATTGCATGGTCGCAGCTCACTCCCCGTATCTTCTCGATTTCCAGTCTTGTCACCGGCTGTTTATATGCAATGATGGACAAGGTTTCCAGCAGCGTGTCCGTCAGCACAAATTTCTTCGGCGTCTTCGCCACCTTAATCAGATATTCATACATCTCCGGCTTCGTGCAAAGCTGGACGGAATCCTCCAGCTCAACCAACGTTATTCCCCGGTCTTCCCCATCATATCTTTGCTTCATATCTTTCAATATTTCTTTTGTTTCCTTTACATCTTTTTCAATGGTTTCCGCAAGCCTTGCTATTTCTACCGAATCTCCCATAGTAAAAAGAATGGCCTCCATTACCGCTTCCGCTTTTTTTCTTTCCACATTCCACCTCTGCTTTTCCTATGCCGGAATCTTTGATGTAATTATAATATCGCCGCCTATTTCCTGCTGCTCAATATGAATCTGTCCCAGTTTCATCATTTCCAGTACCACCAGAAAGGTAACAATAATTTCCATCTTGCTGTGCTGCTTCTCCAAAAGATGCAGGAAACTGAAGCTTTTATGTTCCTTTATATATTCCAAGACATACAGCATCTTCCTGTCCATATCCACTTCATCTTTTTCTATCTTGCCGAAGGTACTCCTTACCGGGTCTATCTTATCCTCCTGGCGCTTCATCATAAAATGAAAAATCTCCTGCAGTCTGTTTAAATCCACATCCGCCAGCAATTCCTTATAATCTATCGGCTGCTTGTATTCTTCCACTTCTTTCGGAAGATGCTGTTTTCTGTAAAGCATCTGTCCCGCATCTATCTGCCTGTCCCTAAGTTCAAAGGACATATACTTGTACATCTTGTATTCCAGCAATTTCTGCACCAGTTCCGCCCTTGGGTCCTCTTCCTCCCCTTCCTCATTGACTTCTTTAGGCAGGAGCATCCTGCATTTAATATCTATCAAAGTAGCCGCCATCACCAGGAATTCGCTCATCACATTCATATCTTCTGTATCCATTTTCCTGATATAATCCAGATACTGCTCCGTAATCTCTACAATAGGAATGTCATAAATATCTATTTTATTTTTTTCAATCAAATGAAGCAGCAGGTCCAAAGGACCTTCAAACACTTCCAGCTTCACCGGAATCGCCATACCCCTACTCCTAACCTTTATGCCGCAGCCTGTGCCGGGCCAGTTTTTACGCCATCCCATTATTCTAACTGCAAATATCAATAATTTCAAGCCCGTTTCTTATAATTCCCATAACAGTCCAGCCTTGTACGTTCCTCCTGCCCGATTCGGTGTCCGGTCTCCATTTTGCCTGTCTGTTTTTTGCGTTATTTTGGATGGCAGATGTTTCTTAACAAAAGATCCAGAAAATCCTAGGGTAAATCGCATACAGAGCAATTTTACTCGCGGGATATTCTATGGCTGAACTGTTACTCTCCGGCAATGAATCACAACCAGTTCCCCCGGATTAAATGCCCTGAGCGGTACTGTATGCATGCCCAGCCCTCTGCTCAGCACCATTCTTTTTTCTCCCTCCTCAAACATCCCTCCGTCATATTTGGGAAATAAGCGCAGTGCCGGGGAAATCACCCCGCCTAAAAAAGGAAGTCTGACCACCCCTCCATGAATATGCCCGGAAACAGTCAGGTCTGCCCCCCACTTGGCATATGTGCCGAAATAATCCGGATTATGCCCTATCAGCAGTTCAAAGCAGTCTTCTTTCGCCTTCCCAATCAGCCTTTCCATATATTCCTTTTCCATATTTTCCCGCCCCAGCCTTTTATAAAAACGTCTGTCAATTTCCAGGCCGCAGATTTCCATATTGTACTCCGGCAGATAGATTTTCTCATTTTCCAGAAAACGGACATCGCATTTTTCCAGTTCCCTTTTATATTTCTCAAACATATCACCATATAATTTATGGCATATCTTCATCTTATGCTCATGGTTTCCCATCCCGTAATATACCGGATACCGCCCGGCCAGTTCTTTTAATAACATAACCGGAACCTCGCACCGGGTCTTTTCCCCGTTTGCCGTAACCATATCTCCTGCAGCTACAATAAAATCCGGACGGATTCTGTCAATCGCCGCCAATAATTTTCTGTTATCTGCGCCATAGCTTTTATTATGCAGGTCCGAAAGCAGCAATACCTTGCTGTTTTTTCTGATTTTGTCCGAATAAACGGTATATTCCCGCCTGATAAAATGTGTGCTGTCATAAAAGACGGCCGCTGCCATTCCTGTAAACGCCGCCCCCATTGCTGCTATAAACATTGCAATTCCTCTCTCCTGCATTCCAACCTCCCTATTGCCTTCCAAAATCATACGTCTTTCCCGGAAGGCTATCATAAACGGCAAACCAATCTGCCGCTTACGATAGTGTACCACGTTTTTGAGGTTTATAAAAGTTCTGATTTCATATAAGGCCTATAAGAGGAAATTTTTCAGCACTTTTAGGACATAATCCCGATATCCTGCCTTAGCCACACTTTTTGCAGCCACAATCGATACACCGCCGATTCTCTGTCCGTCCAGTTTATATACCGCCTCACCGATTGCCTGCCCTTCTTCCACAGGTGCCTCTATTTTCTCCGGCAGGGTAATCGTCTTTTCTATCTGGGACAGATTGCTCCCTTTCGTATCCAGATAGCGGAATTCCCCGGCAAAACTTAAATTCACGGTATCCTCCACGCCGCCCTTTACCGGCTGTACCGGCAGCGCTTCCTTATTTTCGTCGATGTAAATATTGCTTACGCTGTAGCCGAAATTTAACAGGGCCACCGCATCCTGAAACCTTACCTTATTGTCCGGAGCCGCCATTACTACCGCAATCAGGTCAATTCCGTCCTTGCTGGCCGTAGCCGACAGACAGTATTTGGCTTTACTGGTGGAACCGGTTTTCAGCCCCGTCGCCCACTCGTACTGTCTTAACAGCTTGTTAGTGCTGGATAAGGTAAAAACAGTGGAACCTTGTCTGGTAACATGGGTAATATCTTCCATCCATATTTTTGTATAATCATAAATTTCAGGATGCTTTGTTACCAGTTCCCTGGACATAACGGCCACATCCCTTGCCGTCGTATAATGGCCGTCAGAATCCGTCAAACCGCAGCAGTCCTCAAAATGGGTATTATCCATCCGGAGTTCCTCTGCCTTCTGGTTCATCAGTTTTACAAACTCCTCTTCGCTTCCGGCAATATATTCCGCCACCGCCACACAAGCATCATTGCCGGATGCCACCGCAATACATTTTATCAGCGTATCTAAGGTCTGTACTTCCCCCTCCTCCAGAAAAACCTGGGAACCTCCCATCGACTTCGCATGGGCGCTGGTTATAATCTCATCCTCCAGTTTTATCCTTCCCGTATCCAAATGGTCAAAAATCAGAAGCAGCGTCATAATCTTCGTTATGCTTGCCGGGCTCCGCCTCACATCCGCCTCCTGTTCACAGATAATCTGCCCTGTAGAAGTCTCCATCAGCAGATAAGAAGGCGCCGACACATCCGGCACCGCCTGTACACACAGCACAGAGGACATCATCAGATAAATACTTAAAAAGCAGCATATAGCAGTTCTCACCAATCTCTTCACATTACACACTCCCGTCAGGTGTTCTACTACTATAAATATAAAAAAACGGCTCCCCTTAGAACCGTTTTCGCATATATAACAATATTTAAACAAACAATAACAAAACCCGGCAAAGCATCCATGGGAAGAACGCCGCTTTTCAGGCGTTCTTCAGTGTGGAAAAGACTTGCAAAGCAAG
>DNJW01000253.1 GCA_003488965.1 Lachnospiraceae bacterium
ACCACATGGTCTGCCCTTACTTCCACTACTTCCACATCAACCCATACACCGTTTACGAGCTGCTTTACCGCTACTTTCGCGCCGTTTGCAAGCCCTTTCAGGTAAAAATTGATGGTAGCCGTGTTATAGTTCGCACCGGGGAAGCTGATTTTAACTACGTTCAGCAGTTTTCCGCCAAGCGCTGCCGCCTGGGCATTTGCCCCTGCTGCCGTTGTCTTATCCACTTTGGCCAGTGTAGCCGTCAGGTTGGTAGCAACACCGTTAATGACGATTTTGCCTCCCTGTCCTACCGGCATTGCACTTTCCACGCCAGGGGTGGAAACTACCGCATTGTTGTAGTATTCTCCTGCCGTCATACCGCGTTCTGCCGCTGACTGCTGGTCAGAAGCCTTCGCAAAGCCTTCCGCAGACACGGAAGCCGACGCGCTGGAAGAAACCACTGCAGCCGCTGTCGGGCTGGGAGCAGCGGATACTGTCATGGATGCAAACAATGTGGCTGCTGTCAATAAAGAAATAAATTTTTTCATGGGTATATACCTCCTTTCTCTTTCCTAAGTGTGGTCTATATTAACATCCAAGATGCTAATACCATATCTGTTTTTTGTATGCCGGGTCCGTCAGTCTAAAATGATCCTGTCTATCTTCCCGGCCGCATCTCCCACGAGAGCGCCGATGACAACATACTGCCTTCCCTCTTCTTTCCTGATGCTCCCGTCCAAGGTTACAAGAAAATGGTAGGGGGTCAGATCATCCCACCCTTCCCTCTGGTTCTTTCCCATATCCCGGATGCCGTAAACCTGTTCCAGATAAGCCGCGCATCCTCCGTAGGTCGTATAATCAAACCGCCGCAGAATATCGCTTTCCTCGTCATAATAGGCCGCAAATACCTCGTAGGTCAGTACATTGTCCGGCAGATAAATATAAAATTTTTCATTCTTTTCAAAAAAATCCGGATTCTCGAATTTATGTAAATCGGCGAATAGGCCGCCGTCCTTATCATCTTTTCCGTGAATAATCGTGTTAAAATCGCACATATCCATCATATTGGGCATTTCGGTATAAAGCGCCCCTTCTGTTCCTTCCCGGCCGTCGGCACGGTGTGACTGATAATAATCATCCGATATAGGACTTTGCAGGATGGGAGCGTCAATGCCGGTTCCCGGCACATAAAGCCATGCGAAAATATCCGGATTCTCTTTTTGCAGCGCATCAAAATCCACATGACCGTCCGCCGCTGTCTCATAGTCCGGTCCGGTCTTTCCTTCCTGACTCTCTGCACCGTCTTTCCCATCATCGGAAGCATACTCTGCGGTTCTGGAATTTTCCTTTGCGCCGCTTCCTGCTCCCGCGCCGGACGTTTCCCTCATTTCGGTTCCCGTCTCCATTCCGGCCGTTCCCTCCGGCCCGTTCCCGCATCCGGTCACCGCCGTCGCCGTCAGTAAAAGCACTGCCAGCAGCCACAGCAGCAATAAGAAATATTCCGCATATTTCCTGATTGTTTTTCCTTTCCTCATCTTAATCCCCATTCCCGGCATCACTTTGTTTCTCCGGCTCCTTCGGCTCATAAAAAATCTCCAGTATCATTTCATACAGGGCTTCCTCATCTGCGTAAAACTCTTCAAATTTTTCCCCCATGACCGTTTTCCCTTCCAGCATATAGAAACTGTCCTCCCCGCCGAAACGGTAATCTAATATCATGGGTGCAAGATATACCGTTTCATCCAGGCTGATATCCGTCACCATCATGGGAGCAGCTGTCTGATAAAGATCTATTGCCACGGAAATGTCTTCCCCAACCGCTTTTTTTGCTGCCTGTATAAATGCATTCAAATATTGCTTCTGTCTGTCCAAGCGCATATCTGCGGAACCAAAAACGCTTGTATCACGGTATTTCACATACCAGAAGGCGGTTTTTCCCATTAGATGTACTTCCGCCCCTTTTACCAGAGCCGGATCCCTAGCGCCAAGATCCTCCAGCACCGTTACATCCACACCGCCCACTGCATCGTTAATGGCCGGAATAGCGCTCATATTGACCGCCGCATAACCATGGATGGGCAGATGATAGAAAAGCTTCGATACCGCCTTTTTCTGATATTCACAGCTTTCCTCCACTCCGTTGCCAAAACCGTGCTGTACGGCAATCTGGGCTTTCCGGGTAGTAACATAGGCTCCTTCTTCACTGTAAATATCTACATCCGCCATGGTATTGCGGTTAATGCCGATAATTTTAACCGTTTTATCTTTTGGATTGAGTACCACAAGAAACAGTGCATCCGCCTGTCCGCCATTGGTTCCCTCCGCCACTTTCTCCGTCTCACTGTTCTTATCAATTCCCATAAACAAAAATGTTATGATTTCCTCATTATAAACATAAATCCGGTCATGGTATTTTACCCACCCCTCCTGCCATACCGTTTCTTCTTCCTGCGTCGGCTTTGCCATTACAGGAGCCAAATCCGGGGCTGCCGCTTCCGCCCTGCTCTGCAGACTGCTCTTTCCTACGGTCCGGATAATTTCGAATGCCGTAAAAAGAATGATTGCGCATAGGAGAACTCCCGATACAATGCCGAAAACAATTCTTTTTCTTTGCTTTTTCTTTTTCTTTTCCAGTTTTTCCGGGTCTAACAGCCTCTGCTTTTCAAAATTTGCCCTTCTGTCCCGTTTTTTCTTGCTAACCACGGTTCAACGCTCCTGTCATTTCACTATAATTGTCAGCGGCACTGCCTGAGACCGGTTGCCGTCAGAATCTCTGGTGGAAACCGTTACCTGATAAGTGCCCGCCTGATTGATATCGTATTTGCTTACATCCAGATTGCGGAACAAAGTCTCATAACTGTCCCTGTCATCGGAAAGTGTCCCTATAACCTCTACCCAGGCCGGGGCTACTCCTATGCGTGTCCTTATCTCAGATACCTGCAAAGTCAGTACAGGCGGCGCCGACCTTTCTGACGCGGCTGCCTCTTCCTCTGCATCCCGGCTTTCCCCGTCCGCCGGTTCGTCCGTTTCTATCTGTTCTTCCGCCGTTTCGGAACCTTCCCCGGCGTTTCTTTCTTCCGCCGCATTTTCTGCCTCCCGGTTATCCTCCTCTTCCGGAACTGCTTCTTCCCCAGACGCCGCTTCCCTGTCATTTTCGCCGTCTTCCTCTGCTCCGTTTTCTTCTTCCTCTTCTTCCGGAGCGCCGTCCGGAAAATTACGGTCCTTTTTTCCGCTTTCGGAAGTTTCCGCATTCAAAACCTCCGCCCCGGCTTCCTTTCCGCTTCCTTCCAGATCATTCCAAAAGCCGGTCTGCATCAGCCATCCTTCCTTCACTTCCCCTTCAAGTCCGGACATCCTATCCTGCACATTTTCGTTCTCTTCCTCCTCCATAAAAATAGCGCTAAATTCTCTTGAACTTTTTACAACATTGCCGGCCTTATCGCTGACCGCATAAAAGACAATGACAGAATTCTCCTCTCTGTTTTTGATCAGTTTCTCCACTACGATACGATCCGTAATATCCCCGTCTTCATCGTCATAGGCGCTGACCCCGTTGATAAATTCAGATATATCCATGCCTTCTCTGTAAATCATATTGGAAGCCTGGAATTCAAACCGGGGTTCTGTCCTATCCATTCCCAGATACAGTGCTGCACAGACTATCATCAATACTGCATTTACAGCAGCAATCACAATGCCGATAACCCTTTCCTTTTTCATTACGACCTCCTGCTAATCTTTGGAATGTATCTTCTCCTTACCCGTACCGTCAGCTTCCTCCCCGTATTTCCCATAATATTTCCCGTAATATTTCCCGTAATACTTTCCGTAGTGGCCGTAATAGCCTTTACCGTCCATATCCACCTTGTTCAGGACTACCCCCAAAATACGGCTCCCTGTTTTATCCAGCTGCTCCTTTACCTTCTGCACAAATTTATAACTGACCGCATTGTTTTCTATTACCAGCACCGTTCCGTCACAGTTTTTTGCCGCCACGGCCGCATCGATTACGCTCCCTAAAGGAGGGGTATCCACCACCACATAGTCAAAGGAATTTCTCAGCACTTTCAGTATGGAAATAAAATTTTCACTTCCCAGAAGCTCGCTGGGATTCGGCGGTACAGGCCCGGACAAGGTCACGTACAAGTTTTCTATATTCGTTATGCAGATAGCTTCTGGATATTCCGCTTTGCCTATTAGGCAGTGGGTCAAACCCATTTTTACAGCTCCCGTACGATAACGGCCCACCAGTACTGATTTGCGCATATCTGCATCAATAAGCATCGTCTTATTTCCCGCCTCTGCAAAAGCCTTGGCAAGCTCCATGGCAATACTGGATTTTCCTTCATTCGGTGTACAACTGGTCACTGCAATCACTTTGACCTCCTTGCCGCAGAACTCAATATTCGTGCGCAACGTTTTAAATGCTTCCCTTGTCCGATAATCATTTTTCCTGTCAAACTGCAGATTGATTTCCTGCATAACCGCAGCCTCCCTTTCTATTTTTCCTTGTCTTCTGCGTCAAGATTCTACTTTTTCCTCTTTCTTTTCTTTCCCAGTTTTTCAGTCTCTGACGTTACGGGTATCAGGGCAAGCGTACTCAGATCCAGATATTTTTCCACATCCTCCGAAGACTTTATCGTATCATCCAGCAGATAGCCTGCCAGCGTCAAGATACACATCAATACCATACCAATTATTCCTCCCGCCAGCGTCCACCTGACAATTCCGGGCGATGCCTTTTCCGTCGGCATGTTTGCGCTTTCCACAACATTTACCGCCTCAATATCCATCACATTCTGTATATGGCTGCTTGCTGCCTCCCGAATACAATTGGCTATATTCATGGCCTGCTCCGGAACCGTATCTTCCACAGTGATAGCTACGATACGGGTATCCGTAGGCGTCTCCACACGTACTTTCTTTAACAGCTCCCGGTATTCCATCCCAAGCCCCAGCTTCTGTATCACCTCTTCCAGCACATACCGGCTATTAATCAGCTCTGCATAATCCTTTGTCAACTGGGTTCCCATCTGCACATCGCTGTAAGTAACGTTAGCATCATCCGTCTTGTTTAAAATATAGATCTTTGTTGTAGATTCATATTCAGGCACCAATATAAATGCGCTTATTATAAAGCAAAGCAGCGCCAAAAAAAGGCCTACGCCCAAAATCATCCACACCCTGCCAAGAAGAACCTGAAACACCTCAAGCAAATCTATTTCTATTTCATCATTTTCTCTCTTGTCTCCCATGAAAGTTTCTCCTATAACCTTTTTCACTTATTGATATCCGCTGTTCTCTATAGATACCTGTCAGCGATCATATGCATAGGATTAATCCGAAGCAGTTCTTCCATATACTCTTTCCCATACTTTCTCTCCAGATAACGGGCACATTCCGAGAGTGCCGGCATCCTTTTCCTGTTGTCATGAGCATCTGTTGCCACAAAATGAACCATCCTATATTTCAGCAGTTTCCTCGCAAACTGCTTCGTTTCCATACCAAACTGTCCCATGACGCTTCCTGCATTAACCTGTATGTAACATCCCATCGCTGCCAAATCCTTCACATGCTCCGCCTTCGCACAAACGCTTTCATAACGTTCCACATGAGCCAAGACAGGACAATATCCCGCGGAAAGAATCTGATAAATCCCGCCCCGGATATAATCCAGGTTATCCATGGGGCCAAACTCCACCAGCACATAACCGGAACCGGCCATGGTACACCCTCTTTTTTCTTCCAATACCCGCACCGTCTCGCTGGAATAATAAAATTCATTGCCTGCATACAGCCGGATATCCATTCCTTCCCGATGCATCGCTTCATTAAGCTGCCCCATCAATTCCTTTATGCTTTCCGGTCCGGCATTGCGCCGCATCGGTTTATGATGGGGGGTCAATATGATACTTCTTATTCCGCTTTTTTCTGCGATTCTCAGCATTTCCATACTCATTTCAAAATTTTTTGCCCCGTCGTCTATTCCGGGCAGAATATGGGAATGAATATCTATGTATCCTTCCATTTTTATAACTATGCTCCTTCCAAAGTCCAGAGACTTTGTGCGTAGCACAAATCTCCAGATTGAAAATTT
>DNJW01000122.1:0-3178 GCA_003488965.1 Lachnospiraceae bacterium
CACTGTGTTTCGCAATTACCTATTCACCGGAACCATTCCCCGCCTTATACTCCTTTGCAATCTGCTCCGCTATCCGAATCCCATCCATGGCTGCCGACATAATTCCCCCCGCATAACCGGCTCCTTCTCCGCAGGGATATAATCCTGCAATTTCCGATTGTCCCTTCTCATCCCGGCGGATGCGCACTGGCGAGGATGTACGGCTTTCTATACCGGATAAAATCACGTTTTCCCCGGCAAATCCGGGAATCTTTCTGTCAAATTCCTCCATGCCTTCTATAAAAGCCCTGTTTATAGCATCGGGCATAATCGCATGGACCTTGCCGAACTGCCATTTTCCTTTTATCTGGGGGACATTCTGCCCTTCCATGTGTTTTCCGTTTTTTTGCACCAAATCTTCTTTTTTTTCTAATACCGCCCTTTTAAAATCCCCATAATATTCCACCGGAATACACCCATTGCCAATCTGATATGCCCTTTCCTCCAGCCTTCTTTGAAATTCCACACCGCCCAGAGGATGGCTGCTGCCGTAATCCTCCGGCGTAACGGATACGATAATGGCACTGTTGGCATTTTTCCCGTTCCTCCTGCTGTAACTCATACCGTTTACCGCCAGCCGTCCTTCTTCCGAAGAAGCATCCACCACATAGCCTCCCGGACACATACAAAAAGAATAAACTCCCCGTCCCTGCGCTGTCTGTGCCGTCACTTTATAAGAAGCCGGAGGAAGAATTCCCGGTTTCTCCCATCCGTATTGGGATTTATCAATCAGCGCCTGAGGATGCTCCGCCCTGAGTCCCACAGCAAAGGACTTTGCCTCCATAGGAATATTCCTTTGATAAAGCATTTCAAATGTATCCCTGGCGCTATGCCCGATAGCCAGCACTGCAATCTCCGTCTCTATTTTCTCTTTTACCGTATATTTTGCAGCGCTTCCCTCTTTCCATTCCCTTTTTTCCGCTATAACAGCCTTAATATGTCCCTCTTCCATGCATAAGTCCGTCACCTTTGTATCAAAGCGTATTTCACCGCCATGGGAAAGAATGATATTACGCATATTTTTTATCACATCTGCCAGAATATCGGTACCGATATGGGGTTTTCCGTCATACAAGATAGATTCCGGCGCTCCTGCTGCCACAAAAACAGAAAGCACTTCCTGGTTCCGCCCGTCTTTATCTTTTACCAGAGTATTCAGCTTTCCGTCCGAAAAAGTACCGGCTCCTCCTTCACCGAACTGCACATTGCACTCCTCATCCAGCCGGCCGGTTTTCCAGAATTCTTCTACTTTTTTACACCGATGCTCCACATCCATGCCCCTTTCCAGCAAAAGCGGGCGATATCCGTGAAGAGCCAGCATATAAGCGCAAAACAGCCCCGCCGGTCCCGCTCCTATGATGACCGGCCTATGCTCCATTTCTTTTATTCCTGAAGAGGGGAAACGGTAGGAAACAGGATTCACAATGTCTGCCTGATTTCCCTTCACCCTTTTCATTATCTCACGTTCTTTTAACCCGCTGATATCCACAGTATAGGAATAAAAGATATCCGGCTTTTTCCTCGCATCAATGGAACGTTTTACGATTTCAAAAGTAAAAACATCCTCTGTTTTCAGCCTTAGTGTTTTCCTTATCTTATTTTCCAGTATCTTACGTTCCTGTTTTGACAGCCCGCTCTCCGGCCGTCCCTGCCTATCCTTTTTCTGCTCCGGTTTTATTTTTATCTGATGAATCCGAATCATATTTCCTCCGCTTCATTTATCTATACTTTGGTATTTTAGCATAAACCTATGTATTGTGTATAGGGAAAGTAGATGAAAAATACATATGAACACAATAGTTTAGTCTGGCATGTTCTTCCAGCCTGCTCTTTTAGGCAAAAATCAAGGGACACGTCAATGCGTCCCTTGATTTCAACGTTTTTCCATAACTTGTATTTTCTATAAACATTTGTCCTGTGTCTGTTGCTTATTTCGAAAGCTTCATGATTTTCCTCATACGGTTTACAAACTTTCGTTTATTGCTGTCACTTGAAGTAATCTCAGTTGTTATGTAATTAACCAGTAAAGTCCAAGATAACAAGAAATTGTTGCTGCATCTGCCTAAACAAACTTTCCAACGAATCTATTTACCATACGAAGAAAAACATCCAGGTAAAAATATTATTACCACCCTACCATATTTGAATATATATTACGAATCTGTCCCCGAAGGAATCAAATCTCCATTATTGAATACTCCCTCGCGCAACAAATTCCCATCCTCGTCATATTCTTTTCCCTCACCTGAATAAAATCCATCCTGCCAGTAGCCCTCATATTGAATCTCCCCATTTGGCCAATATGATGTGCCTAAGCCATATCGTTCATTATCCAAAAAAGCACCTTCATACTCCTTTACCCCGTTATCATAAAGGACACCATATCCATTGCGTAGCCCCTTTGTACACTCTCCTTCATATATGATTTCTTCACTATCTGAGTATATAGTCCCATCACCATGAGGTTGTCCATCCATAAAATCACCTTCATAATATTTGTTCCCATTTTCCCAATACCAAGTACCCTGACCGCTCCAAACCCCAGAATTCCAGCCTCCTGAATATCGAAGAGTCCCATCTTCATAATATTCATCACCCTGACCATGGGGTTGTCCATTCATAAAATTACCTTCATAATATTTGTTCCCATTTTCCNNAATGCCGCATAATACCCCCAGTACACAGCATTGGTAATCGTGGAGACTTTCGCGGCGTCTCCGATTACCCTGACATAAGGGGCACAGTCTTTGAGCGCATCTGCCAGTTCGCTTCTGGAACGCTGCCCTAACGCACAGATTACCGACTTTCCCGGAACCAGCATATGATTTCCCAAAGGGTCTTGGCATACAATTCCCTCTTTTGTCACTTCCAGTCCCTTATATGAGGTATGTACCGTCACATATTTCTCAATTTCTTTGAGAAGCAATGGGCGATGCCGCACATTTGCATCAGGAGCCAGTTCTTCCCTCATTTCCACCAGATGGACTTTCCTCCCCTCCATTCCCAGATGGATAGCGCACTCACAGCCTGCCAGCCCGCCGCCAAATACCACAACTTCGTCTCCCACCTTTTCCTTTTCCAGATAATAATGATTGACAATCACCACATTATCCCCGTCAAGTCCTTTAATAGGCGGTAC
>DNJW01000122.1:3492-3776 GCA_003488965.1 Lachnospiraceae bacterium
CAAGTCCTTTAATAGGCGGTACCAGCGGTCTGGAACCGACTGCAATGATAAGCGCATCGGGTTCCTCCTTCTCTGCATACTCCGGCGTTACCCCGGTATTCAGGCGAATCTCTACGCCGTCCATTTCGCGTCCAATCAAGGGATTGACCGTACAGCGCCTTGTTGCGGTAGCCGCCCGCTCCGCCATACAAGTGAAACAGCGCAGACATCTTACAATTTCCTCATCCCTGTTCTCCACCACTTTTCTCGGAAGCTCCGGGTCTGCCAGAAGCGCCCTTGCCATA
>DNJW01000122.1:4090-4273 GCA_003488965.1 Lachnospiraceae bacterium
AGAAGCGCCCTTGCCATATACACATTGCAGCCATGTTCCTTGAACATAGACGGATGCGTATCGCCAAAACTTCTCTGATAGGTTCCTGCAGACACATGAATAATGTCCGCATACGGCTCTATCATCTTGGCAATTTCTATCCCTTCTGCCAAATCGTAACATCCTCCGTTTCCTTTAGACTCT
>DNJW01000096.1 GCA_003488965.1 Lachnospiraceae bacterium
GGAATATACAAGCTGCACAATTCGTAATTGGTAAATCAGAGTTCTGCAATTAACTCTTATTCATAACAATAAGTCTGCTGCTTACTCACCCGGAGTTTCTGCGGGGGCAGCATCTGCGGCGGAAAGCCCTGCCTGATATCCGGTCGACCATGCGATTTGCAGATTATAGCCTCCTGTCAGCGCGTCCACATCCAGCACCTCTCCGGCAAAATAAAGTCCTTTTTGGATTTTTGATTCCATGGTGGAGGGATTCACTTCTTTTACATGAATGCCTCCCTTTGTAATGACTGCCTCTTCATACCCTCTCGTCCCGGTCACTGTCATCTCCATATTTTTTATCAAATATGCAAAATGAGTCCTCTCTTCTTTTGTAATCTCATGGACTTTCTTTTCCCCGTCTATACCGGACAAGGCAATCATAACCGGAATCAGTTTTGAGGGAAACAGTCCGCCCAGAGCATTCCTGAACTGCTTGTTTTTGTTTTCTTCAAAATCTCTCAGCAGGCGCTTACCCATCTGTTCCGGCGTCAGCGCCGGTTTTAAATCCAAGCGGAGCCTGACCTTCTCTCCTTTACACTTCTTTCCATAATAACTGCTTGCACTTAAAATCAAAGGTCCGCTCACTCCGAAATGAGTAAAAAGCATCTCGCCGAAACCTTCATAAAACGGTTTCTTTCCCTGCTGGCAAAGAGAAATCTTTACATTTTTCAGGGAAAGTCCCTGCAGTGATTTGCACCAATCTTCCTGGACTGTCAAAGGCACCAAAGAGGGACAGGTTTCTTTTATGGTATGCCCTATCTCTGCCGCCATCCGGTAACCGTCCCCGTCGGAACCTGTCAGCGGATAGGACAGCCCTCCGGAAGCAAGGATAACTGCATCCCCGTATTCTATACTGCCATCCGCCAGTTCCACTCCCTTTATCCTTTCCCGGTCAGCCACCAGTCTTTTTACCGCTGTATGCAGACGGACATCCGCTTTTCCCTTTTTAAGCTGTCTCTCCAATGCCGCCGTTACGTCAAAAGCATGATCCGAAGCAGGAAACACTCTGCCTCCCCTTTCCGTTTTCAGCGGGCATCCCGCTTTCTCAAACCACTCCATAGCGGCATGGTTATCAAACCCGTAAAAAGTACTGTATAAAAACTTGGAATTGGTCATTACATTCTGGAACAACGTTTCCATATCACAGTCATTGGTCAGATTGCACCTTCCTTTTCCCGTAATGAACAGTTTTTTCCCAAGTTTTTCATTCTTTTCAAACAAGACCACCTTGCAGCCCTGTCCGGCCGCCGCAGCTGCCGCCATCATTCCCGCCGCTCCGCCGCCTATCACTATAATCTTTCTCATTCTTCTTTCCGCGCATCTTTCTTTTTACTAAAAACAGGCCTTTATAAAACCAATAAATTTGCCGAATATCCTCTTGCAATTATCCAATATACAAAAAATACTTCACGTCTTTTCTTTCATCAAAGGATAATTCAGCATCGGCTCTTCATCAATGAAGTTTATTTCATCATTCAGATAAACCTGATAATTATTCCATGCCTGCTCCAGTTCTTCCAGATTATGCTTTACATCTTCCGGACGCTTCAGGCAAAGAGCCACTACCAATGCATTAATCAGGCTAAGCGGAGCCACCAGGGAATCCACAATAGATACCATATCGCTTCTGGCAAAAAGATTACAGGAAGAATACAAATTCATCGGCGAATGCACGCTGTCCGTAATGGCAATCACCTTGGCATTTCTATCGTTGGCAAATTCCATCGCCTTCAAAGTACGCATGGAATATCTGGGAAAACTGATTCCCACAATAGCATCCTTTTCATTTATCCTTATCATCTGCTCAAACATTTCGCTGGTACTGGTTGTCCTTAGAAGCACTACATTGCCCCGTATCATATTCAAATAAAAGTGAAGAAAATCAGCCAGCGGCTCACAGCTTCGGATTCCTACAATATATACTGTCTGCGCCTCTAAAATCGTATCCACCGCTATTTCAAAGGAAGTGCCGTCCAGATGCTCGATGGTGTCCTGAATTTTCTCTATATCCGCTTTTAATACGGAAGTGAGTATCTCAGACTGGGTACTTCTTCCATATTTTACGCCTATTTTCTGAACGGAATTCAGTTTATCCTTTACCCACTCCTCCAATGCCTTCTGAAATTCCGGATATCCCTCATACCCAATCCCGGAAGCAAATCTCACCACCGTAGACTCGCTGATTCCCACCGTTTCACCAAGCTTGGCTGCCGTCATAAATACTGCCTGCTCGTAATGATCCGTAATGTAAGCGGCAATCACCTTATGGCTTTTGCTCATCTTTGGGTATTTTTCACTTATTTTCGAAATAATATCGGCATCCGCCTTATTCCCTATACTTGTTTCCATCCTATGTATATCCTTTGCTTTGTCCGCTTTATCCTAAAACATTTTGCAAAAAAGAGTGCGTCTTTTGACGCAGTTTCCTATAAGATAAAAAATGCTGCCCGGTAAAATCGTTATTATTTTACTATGGATAGTTTAGGGT
>DNJW01000300.1:0-1354 GCA_003488965.1 Lachnospiraceae bacterium
CGAACCTAGCGTCTGCTGCGTTTTTTGTGAAGCGAAAGCGGGGCTTCCGTAGAAATATATGCTCTGGCTGCGCGGACTTAAGGCAAGTTGCCGGAACCATCCCAAACAGCAGTACTCCGGAAGATATTTTCAAGGAACCCCCTCCATACTTATTGACTTTTACCACAAAAAGTATAATAATGAGTAAGGAAATTCTGTAAACTTCGGAAAGGGTAAGGATATGGACATGGAAAAGAAAAATTTAGACTGGGCGAATATTGGATTTAATTACATAGAAACGGATGCAAGATATGTATCCAATTATAAAAACGGTGCGTGGGACGAGGGGGCTATGACCGGTGATGCGGTGGTGGCTATTAATGAGTCCGCAGGAGTGCTGCAATATGCACAGACGATTTTTGAAGGGATGAAGGCCTATACTACGGAGGACGGAAGAACCGTAACTTTCCGTCCGGATTTGAATGCGGCGCGTATGGCGGATTCGGCAAGGAGGCTGGAAATGCCTGTATTTCCAGAGGAACGTTTTGTGGATGCGGTAGTTCAGACGGTGAAGGCAAACCAGGCGTATGTTCCTCCCTTCGGTTCAGGGGCAACGCTGTATATCAGACCGTATATGTTCGGTTCCGGTCCGGTAATCGGCGTAAAGCCGTCAGAGGAGTACCAGTTCCGTGTATTTGTCACTCCGGTAGGACCCTATTTTAAGGGAGGTGTGAAGCCTCTTACTATCTGTATCAGTGATTTTGACCGTGCGGCACCCCGCGGTACGGGACACATTAAGGCAGGGCTTAATTATGCCATGAGCCTTCATGCAATCCAGACGGCACATAAGGCTGGATTTGATGAAAATATGTATCTGGATGCGGCTACAAGGACAAAGGTGGAGGAAACGGGAGGCGCGAACTTCTTGTTTGTGACAAGGGATAACAAGGTGGTTACTCCCAAGTCGGACAGTATCCTTCCTTCTATTACAAGGCGTTCCCTGATGCATGTGGCAAAGGAATATCTTGGATTGGAAGTGGAAGAGAGGGAAGTGCTGTTCGAAGAGGTTAAGGATTTTGCGGAATGCGGTCTTTGCGGAACAGCGGCTGTTATTTCTCCTGTAGGAAAAATTGTAGACCATGGCAAGGAAATCTGCCTGCCCAGCGGCATGGACGGTATGGGCCCAGTAACACAGAAATTGTACGATACACTTACGGGAATCCAGATGGGCAAGCTGAAAGCGCCGGAAGGATGGCTTGTGGAGATTCGATAAATAGGCGGAAAGCAGGGACAGGGCATGGAAATTTTTCCATGCCCGTTGTCGTTTGGAGGCAGATAATTGCAAAACTCTGATTTTCCAATTACGAATTGTGCA
>DNJW01000300.1:1665-9040 GCA_003488965.1 Lachnospiraceae bacterium
AATGTCTATAGGAACGGAAAGGAGAATATGGGATGAGAATAGAGCTGCCGGAGGATTATCCATATCTTTATGAAACCCATCTGCATACTGTTCAGGGCAGTGCCTGTGCGGCGGATAGGGGAAGCGCGATGGCAAGAGCCTGCAAGGAAGCCGGATATACAGGAATTATTGTTACTGACCATAACTGGGGCGGGAATACGGCCGTGAACAGGAATATGCCTTGGGAGAACTGGGTTGGCGAGTTTGTAAAGGGTTACGAGGACGCGAAAAGGACGGGGGACGAAATCGGACTGGATGTTTTCTTTGGGTATGAAGCGGGATATCGGGGAACGGAGTTTCTGATTTATGGGGTGGACAAGGAATTTATGCTGTCCCATGAGGAACTGCGGACGATATCGGTGGAGCAGCAGTACCGGCTGATTCATGATGCCGGGGGAATGGTGGTGCATGCCCATCCCTTCAGGGAGGAGTACTATATTCCGGAGATACGGCTTTATCCGGAATATGTGGATGCGGTGGAAGGAATCAATGCGACTCATTCCAACAGCAGAAGCAAGGTGCATAATGAAAAAATTTTTGACCATAGGGCGGTTGACTATGCAAGACAGCATAGGCTGCCTATGACCGCAGGGTCGGATATTCATAGAACGGATTTGTTTGGCGGCGGTATGGCGTTTAAACGGCGGCTGGGGTCGGTACAGGATTTTATTGAGGCGGTGCTAAAGGGCGAGGACTATCTTTTGACAAACGGGGAAGAGTGGTTTACAAAGGAAGGCGTCTTATTGGAAAAAAACGGAGGAACTGCATGAAATTTGTGCATACGGGAGATTTGCATATCGGAAAAATCGTAAATGGCTTTTCTATGCTAGAGGACCAGCGTCATATTTTACAACAGATTTATGAACTGACGCAGGAGGAAAAAGCGGATGCGCTGGTGATTGCCGGAGACATTTATGACAGGGCAATTCCGCCGGCGGAAGCGGTTGTTTTGTTGAACGATTTCCTGACAGATATGGTTAGAACCGGCATACCGGTATTTATGATAAGCGGAAATCACGATTCGCCGGAAAGAA
The DNA here is from genome assembly GCA_003488965.1 of Lachnospiraceae bacterium. GTDB lineage: Bacteria > Bacillota > Clostridia > Lachnospirales > Lachnospiraceae > Kineothrix. The sequence continues at coordinate 2,739 of DNJW01000300.1, forward strand.
TCGGGTTTGCCGGTAAGATTCTGGAGCAGAACGGAATCCATATTGCCGGCGTATATGAAAAGCGTTTAAAGCAAGTAAAGGTTATGGACGGGTATGGGGAGATAACCTTTGTTTTAATGCCGTTTGTCAAACCGGCTGCCGCGGGGGCAAAAAGCAGCGGGGAAGCGGTGGAACATATGTTGTCTGCACAAGTCAATGGAAAAGAGGACAAAGAAGGCAAGACGGGAGCAGGAAGAAAGGTGCTTATCACCCATTATTTTGTTACGGATAACGGCAGGGAGCCGGAGCTTTCCGATGGGGAGACAACGGTTCATGTGGGAGGTCTGGATAATGTAGAGGCTTCTTTGTTTGCGGATTTTGATTATGTGGCCTTGGGACATATCCATAAGCCCCAGAAAATAGGGGAAGGGGAGATTTATTATGCAGGGGCGCCTTTGGCCTATTCTTTTTCGGAGACCGGACAGAAGAAAACGGTGAATCTGGTGGAACTGGACGGAAACGGAGTGGCTTCCGTAAAAAGGATTCCGCTAAAACCGCTGCATGAAATGCGGAAAATAAGGGGCAGGCTGGAGGAACTGATAAAGCCGGAAATTGTGGAGGCGGCGGACGCAGAAGATTATATCAGAGCGGAACTGACGGATGAGGAGGAGCTGATTGACCCGATTGGTACGCTCAGAAGTGTTTACCCCAATATTATGCAGATTGTCCTTACTAAAAATGAAAAAAGAGAAGAAACAGGCTATACAAGCCGTCTGGAGGAAAAAAGAAAAAGTATTCCTGAACTTTTTGAAGGCTTCTATGAAATGATACGGGGGGAAAAACCGGATGAGGAGCGGATGAAGGTAGTAAAAGAAGCGGCAGAGGAAGCGGAGGAAATGAATTTATGAAGCCGAAGAAACTGGTAATTGCCGGATGGGGGCCATATAAGGGCCGGGAAGAAATTGATTTTACCAAACTGGAAGACCGAGGTCTGTTTCTGATTACGGGGGCTACCGGTGCGGGAAAAACCACAATTTTTGATGCCATCACCTATGCCCTTTATGGAAATATGAGCGGCGGCATGCGGGAAAAAAACAGTGTGCGGAGCGATTTTGCGGAGGCGGATACGGCAACCTTTGTGGAACTGGTCATGCTGCACGGAGGAAAGGAATACCGTATTGTACGGAATCCGGAATATATGCGTCCGAAGAAGAAAAAGGGCGGAAAAAATGCATATACCAAGGAAAAAGAAAATGCAGTTCTATATTTACCGGACGGAAAAACGGTGGAGGGCAGCAGTGAGGTAAACCGTAAAATGCAGGAAATTCTAGTGCTGGATTATAGGCAGTTTAAGCAGATTTCCATGATTGCCCAAGGGGAATTTGCCAAGCTGCTGACGGCTTCCCCGGCAGAAAAAACGAAGATATTCAGGGAGATTTTTTCTACCTCAGTTTATGATGATTTTGCAGGTATTTTGAAGAACCGTTCAGGGGAGCTTTATAAGCAGATTATGGAATGCAAAAATAGGATGGATGAAGATATCCGTATGCTTGGCATAGACAAAACCGGAAAAGAAGATTTTTTTGAGGGAATCATGGAGGAAGAAAATGATTCTGGTAAAGTGTCAGCCGCTTTGGAAGAAGCGGAGGCCGGATATGAGAGGATGCTGGAGGAGACGCGGAAGGAGTATTCCGCTTACGAAAAAGAATTGGAAGCTTTAGCGAAAAAAATAAATGAGACGGAACAGACTAACATGAAATTAGAAAAACTGGAGGAACTGCGGAAGCAAAGAGCCGCGCTTTTAGAAAGAAGCGGGGAAATCGGCAGTGCGGAGAAAGAGTTAAAGAATGCAGGAAGGGCGGCGGCTCTGAGAGAAGAATATATAAATTGCAAAAATGCAGGAGATTTGCTGGCAGCGATAGAAAAAAGAATCAAGACAAGCCGAAAGGAATGGGAGACTTATCAAAAGGAGCAGAAAAAAGGGGAAGATTATTATCGGAAAAGAGAGGAAGTGAAGGCTTCTTATGAGATGCTTGCTTCTTATAATGAGAAAAAGAAACAACTGGAAGATTCCGGGCGGTGGCTGAAGAAAAAGGAGGAAGAGTTAAAGAAACTGCAGCAGCGCTATCTGGACCAGGAAAAGGCGGCGGAACAGAGAAAACGGGAATTTGAAACTGCTGACTTATCGTATAAAAGGGCAGTGGTAGGAATTGCAGCCCGTCAGGTAAGAGAAGGCGAACCTTGTCCGGTATGCGGTTCCCTGGAACATCCGCGGATAGCGGAGGCGGCAAAAGAAGTACCGGACGAAGAGGGCCTGCAGAGACTGCAGAAGCTTTATGAGTCGGAACGGGTGCGGCTGATGGAGCTGCATGGCAAGACAGCCGCCTGCAAAGGAGAAGCGGAAAGCCAGAGGAAGCAGCATCAGGAGTGGGAAAAACAGGCGGAGAAACTGGAACAGGAGATGGGCCGGATACCGGAAGAAATCCAGAGTATTCTCCATGCAATGACGGATAAGGAGTATGAGAAAAAGCTGAACCAGTACCGCCGGATTCAGGTGCAGGCAGAAGAAAAGAAAAAGCAGCTGGACAAGGAAATGGAAGAGGCCGCAGGGCAGGAAAAGAAAAAGCGGGAAATGGAAGAGATTTTCACATCGGGATACCGGAATGCGGGTTTTTCTTCCAAGGAACAATATGAGGCCGCTTTGCGCCCGGCGAAGGAAATGGAAAAAAAAGAACAGCAAATCAAAGAATACTATGCACAGCTTCAGTCAATGGAAACCAGAACGGCATCTTTGGAAGAGGAAACGAAAGGAAAGGAGAAGGAGGACATTGCGGGGTTAAAAGGCCGGCAAAGGGAAACGTCACTGCGCAGGCAGCAGGCATTGGAACAGCTGAATGAGCAAAACCATCGTCTGCAGGAGGTGAAGAAAATAAAGAAATCTTTAAAGGAGAAAGGGAAAAAACTGGAGACTTTAAAGAAAAGGTACGGAATTGTTAAAGATTTGGATAATATGGCTTCGGGAAATAATGCCAGAAGACTGGTTTTTGAACAGTATGTAATGGCCGGATATTTTGAGGAAATCTTAAGAGCGGCCAATGTAAGGCTGTTAAAGATGACGGGAGGACGCTATGAACTTTCCCGTATGGAAGAAATCAGCGACGGACGGATAAAAGATAATCTGGAAATGCAGGTGATGGATTATTATACCGGTAAATACCGGGCAGTGAAGACACTGTCGGGAGGGGAATGCTTCAAAGCTTCCCTGGCCTTGGCTTTAGGCATGAGCGATGTAATACAAAGCTACAGCGGGGGAATCCGGGTAGATACGCTGTTTATTGATGAAGGATTCGGAGCCCTGGACAGCGAGTCCCTGGACCAGTCCTGCCAAACGCTGATGTCCCTAGTGGAAAAGGACCGCCTGATAGGCATCATATCCCATGTGCCGGAACTGTCGGAAAAAATAGAAAAGAAGATTATAATTATGAAAACAAATGTAGGCAGCAGGGTGGAGGTTATGGTATATTAATGTGAAGAGAATTTCTAAGCCTGCTGGAAGACGCAGGCTAAGAAATACTAAGATTTGCTTTGCAAATCCCCTTCACACCGAAGAACGCCTAAAAAGCGGCGTTCTTCCTATTGATGATTTGTACTGTTGAAAAATAGGTTTTATAATGGGGAAGCCGATAAACTTGCTGAATATTCTCACAGTCGAAAGTCTTACAAATATCTATTCGAAGGATTAGAGGAAGAGAGGTAAAACTATGGAAAACAGATATGATGTGATTATTATAGGAGCCGGGCCGGGAGGTATTTTTTGTGCGTATGAATTGATGAGGCAGAAGAAGGAGCTTAAGGTGCTGGTAGTGGAAAAAGGGCGTTCCATTGAGAAGAGGAACTGTCCTAAGAGAACAACGAAGCAGTGTGTAGGCTGCAAGCCTTGTTCTATTACTACAGGGTTTGCAGGAGCCGGGGCTTTTTCGGACGGGAAGCTGTCCCTTTCGCCGGATGTGGGAGGCAATCTTCCGGCAATTCTGGGGTATGAGGAAACGGTAAAACTGATTCGGGAATCGGACAGCATCTATCTTAAGTTCGGGGCGGATACGAATGTGTACGGCATGGATAAGGAGAAGGAAATCCGGGAAATCCGCAGAAAGGCAATCAATGCCAATTTAAAGCTGGTGGAATGCCCCATCCGTCATCTGGGCACGGAGGAAGGATATAAGATATACTCCAAGCTGCAGCATCATCTGGAGGAGGAAGGGGTTTCGCTTTTGTTCCAGACGATGGTGGATAATATTCTGGTAGAAAACGGAAAAGCAGTGGGAATTGTAACGGACAAGGGGGAAACTTATTATGCAAATGAGATTGTATCGGCAGTGGGCAGGGAAGGCGCCGACTGGTTTAAGGATAAATGCAGGGAAATCGGCATAGAGACGATGCCCGGCACGGTGGATATCGGCGTCCGTGTGGAAGTGCGGGACGAGGTTATGCAGTTTTTGAATGAGAATCTGTATGAGGCCAAGCTGATTTTATATACGCCTACGTTTGACGATAAGGTCAGGACTTTCTGTACCAATCCTTCCGGCGAGGTGGCGACGGAATACTACGAAGGCGGTCTTGCGGTAGTCAATGGACATGCCTACAAGTCCAAAGATTATAAAACGGACAATACGAATTTTGCGATTCTGGTGTCCAAAAATTTCACTAAACCCTTTAAAACGCCGATTGAGTACGGAAAACAGATAGCCCAGCTGTCCAATATGCTTTGCGGCGGCAGAATTATGGTACAGACCTTCGGCGATTTTAAGAGAGGCAGGCGGACAACAGAGGAAAGGCTGTGCAGGAATAACATTATTCCTACGTTAAAGGATGCGGTGCCGGGGGATTTGTCGCTGGTATTTCCGCACCGGATTATGGTGGATATCCAGGAAATGCTGGAGGCATTGGATAAGGTAACGCCGGGTATTGCATCGGATGAGACGCTGCTTTACGGGGTAGAGGTTAAGTTTTATTCCAACCGGGTAGTGGTAAATAAAGAATTTGAGACGAGTATCAAGGGTCTGCGCGCCATCGGCGACGGGGCCGGTGTGACGAGGGGTCTGCAGCAGGCATCGGCAAACGGCATCAGTGTGGCAAGAAGTATTTTGGAAGGGATGGATTAGGAGACGGTGCTCTTGGATAAGAAAAAGAAGTTTGCAAACAAGACAAGGACAAAGGTGAAGACAGCGGGCAGATATCTGGCCGTAGCAGCTGCCGGTATCTGGCTGACAGGGGCTTTATGCGGCTGTCAGACTCCGGTAGATGGCAATACGAAGGTAGTGCTGACGACGGGATTTGATAAGGACGAGCTTTTCAGGATAGAAGGGATTTCCTGCCGCCTGCCGGAAATTATGGTATATCTGACCAATTCCCAAAATCAGTACGAAAGCGTTTACGGGCCGGAAATATGGAAGGCAAATGCGGAAGGAGTGACGCTGGAGCAGAATATTAAAGATACTGCTTTGGCAAGAATTGCCCAGATAAAAACCATGAATCTGCTGGCCAAGGAGCATGGAGTTGAGCTGTCAGAGCAGGAAATGGAACAGGCAAATGCGGCGTCCCGGGCATATTTTGCTTCGTTAAACGATACGGAGAAGGAACTGATGGGAGTGACAGAGGAAACCATAGCCGGACTTTATGCGGAATATGCATTGGCAAACAAAGTATATCAGTTTATCATCAGGGATATTAATCCAGAAATCAGCGATGATGAGGCAAGGACGATTACGGTGCAGCACGTGCTGATTAAGACCTATGCATTGGACGGTACGGGAGCCAAGATAGAATATACTGAAAATGCCAAGGCAAAAGCCTATGAGACAGCGAAAGAAGTACTGGAGCTGGCAAGACAGGAGGACACGGACTTTGAAGAACTGATTGAAAAATACAGCGAGGACAATAAAGGAACCTATTCCTTCGGCAAGGGAGATATGGAGGAAAATTTTGAAAATGCTGCATTTAACTTAGGTACAGGGGAAATCAGCGATATTGTGGAGACAAAGTACGGGTATCACATTATTAAATGCATCACTACCTTTGACAGGGCGGAAACGGATGCCAATAAGGTGAAGATTGTGGAAGAGAGGAAGAAAGAGGTGTTTGGGCAGGAGTATGATACCTTTGTAAAGTCACTGACGAGGAATCTGAACGAGGAACTGTGGAGCAATGTGGCTTTTCTGGATAATCCACAGGTAAAGACGGCGGATTTTTTTGATGTATACAGCGAGTATTTCAAGGAGTAAAAAAAGTTGGTCCAGAGGCCAACTTTGCAAGAATTTGCCTTG
>DNJW01000300.1:9413-9543 GCA_003488965.1 Lachnospiraceae bacterium
GCTGTGGCGTAATTTCCTATTATGTAAAAAAGTAGGGCAGACAGCTGTTTACAAAAATTTTAGAAATAGTAAAAAGCCCGTATTTATGGGAAAAAACAGAAATTATTAGCACTCGTTTTAAATGAGTGCT
>DNJW01000300.1:9881-10030 GCA_003488965.1 Lachnospiraceae bacterium
AGTGCTAATTTTCTCTTGACTTTTGGATCGCATGGAATTAAAATCTGTTATACGAGGAAACAAGTTAAGAAAAAAGAAAAAGGGAGTGGCGCATTATGGCAGCAAAACACGGTAATTTATCAATAAACAGCGATAATATTTTTCCCATT
>DNJW01000342.1 GCA_003488965.1 Lachnospiraceae bacterium
GCTCATTTTTTAGCCATATTGCATAATCAATCCCGAAACATCAAAAATATTTCTCTCCTTCCTTCAAATTTTTTTTTGAGGATTTTATGGACATTTTCAAAAAAAAAATATATACTATCTCTGTTATGGAGGTTAGTTATGCAATTAAAAACATCAAGCACAGAGTTTGAAAAATACGGCTCTGTTTATGAGGCACCTTTAGATTTGAAACAATGTGGTATGATAAGCAGAAACTGGCACTTAATCGCCAAGCGTTACATCAGCCAGCTCTTCCGCTTCGACTGTGAAGTCTGCCTTGAAATGCAGGAAGGCATGGCCGCCCTTCTTGTTGGGGAAGTTCCAAAATCAGACGAATTAACGGCATTTGCCGTCCACCGGCTGATAAAGCTCAAGCCTGGAATTTATTTTTCTCTTGTATCCGTCACATCCAACATTACCTGCAAGCTGATTACCACCGCATCCTATTCGTCTACTGTGGAAGTACTTTCTCCGCCCTATTTATTTGAAAGAATTCTTCCCCGTATACGAATCAGTGAAATCCTTGGATATTACTATTCTATCCGCAATGCCGGATATCAGTTTAGCGGCGAAAAACACCCCTATTTTGAACTGACTTATGTAGACCGCGGATGCATGATATCCGAAATTGACGGAAAAATTTATAACTTAAAGGAACGTGAATTAATGATTTACGGTCCCGGACAGTTTCACACGCAGCATATTCCCGAAGGCTGCTCCTGTTCCTACGTGACAGTTATTTTTGATATGGAAACGATTGTCTATGATACGGGAAGCATGCATTATGAACTTCTTTTAAATAAAGTATTCGGTTATGATAAGAAAATACATACATTAATCAAAACCTTTGTAATGGAAAGCACTTCGCAGATTCCATACATGAACAGCCTGATGCTCTGTCTCCTGCAGGAAACTATCATCCGTCTCCTTCAGTCCGAATTTATCGGGAAGAAACAAGAACATTCTGTTACGGAAGCAAGGCAGCATTATCAGGACGAGCTTCTGGAAAAAATTCTTGCTTATATTGACGAAACAATTTACGAACCGATTACAATTGCCGAAATATGCCAGAAGTTTTCTTTATCCCGGTCTTCTTTACAGATTTTGTTTAAAGAAAGCCTGAACCAGCCGCCGAAAAAATATATTAATGAACTGAAACTTGAAACAAGCCGGCAGATGATATGCGAAGGAAAATATACAATCAGTGAAATCGCCCTTATGCTTGGCTTTAACTCAATTCACTATTTCTCCAGGGCATTTACCCAAAAATACGGCATGGCTCCCAGCGAATATGCAAAAATGCTTTATAAGGTATAATACAAAGTCTGCAGCAGAGATATCTCTCTGCTGCAGACTTATTGTTTAACCTGATAGCTAAGCTATGAATCAATCAGAGCCTGAATCGCAAACCGTGAAATCTGGATAACCGTACTTTTGGCCACTTCCACATTAACCGTTTCCTCTTCTATGCCTACAACTCTTCCATAAATTCCTCCGGCAAACATTATTTTACTTCCAATTTTCAGTTCCGTATGAACCTCACCCAGCGCTTCCCTGCGTTTACGTACATTTTTCGCAGAAATGAAAGCAAGAATCATTCCGATAATTCCCATAATCACTGCCAGAGTCACACAAGTCCAGCCGATTACTTCCCAATTAATACCCATAACTTTTAAATTCCATCCTCTTCTGCATTGTCTTCATGAGCCGTAAGTTCAAACCTGACAATATAATCTTTCCCTGTCTCAATCAGGGATTCTGCCATATCTAACGGCGAATCAAATGCGGCCATCGACATAGACCCCTCAATCAGCATAGGAAGATTAGAACCCGCAAGCACTTCAATCGCCTGATCCGGACGGGCCACTTTACACTCCACCGCACTTTTGAACGGAGAGCCTCCCGCCAAATCCGAAAGAACCAGTACACCGTCGCATTCTTTCAGTTCGTCAAATGCCTTGTTCAAATTTTCTGTCAGAATATCTGTGGTATGATCTTCCTCAAAATCAACATAAACTATATTTTCCGTGTTGCCTGTAATCAGTTTTAAGCTGGAACCAAGCCCGGTTGCGAAATGGCCATGCCCGGTAATTACTAAACCTACCATGATGTTATCCTCCTATTTTAATGTATATGGATACAATGTTACACCTTTTACTACCCGGTTTACTTCTCCAGTAGGACACGGATTATCCGGCGTAATCCCTAAAGCCAAGGATTTCAGCACTGCCAGAGTCTGCGCAAATATAACATACGCAAAGCCAAGAAGTACATTTTCCATAGGCTGTCCGATATTCAGCTTGACTGTATAGTCTACCAGATTCCCGGCTTCTTCACAAGGAGTATTCATTACTGCAACAATACGGTTTTTCTTTCTCTGCGGACTCATCTCTTTAATCAAATCCAGTTCGTACTTACGGCGGTACAAATCATCGCTTAAATATACAACGGTCAATGTCCGGTCATCAATAATGGATTTCGGCCCATGGCGGAAACCAAGGGGAGAATCATACATCGTTGCTACTTGTCCGGCTGTTAATTCCAGCATCTTTAAAGCAGATTCCTGTGCAACGCCCTTTAACGCCACATTTCCAAGATATACGATACGGTTAAAATCAAACTCATCTACAATTTGCTGTGCAATTGTATATCCGTTCTCCAGGAAATCTTCCCCTGCTGTACATATCTTATCAATCTTAGCAGTAATCTCATCCAGGCAATCCAGATTGAATGCGAGATAAGTTGCCATATACATATTGGAAAAGCTGGATGTCATGGCAAAGGACTGGTCATGGGTTTCCGGAGTCAAATTCAGGGCAAAGCAGTTTTTCCTCTCTTTTGCCATCTTGGAAAGGCTTCCCTCAGGGTTGCAAGTCACAAACAGATGGTACAGATTCTGGCAGACTACTTCTGCCGCTTCCACCGCACCTATAGATTCAGGGGAATTGCCGGAACGTCCAAAACTTACAAGAACGGTCGGTTTTGTACGGGAAAGGAAATTTTCCGGAGACGGCACAATATCTGTCGTTGCATAAGACTTTACCTTATAATTATATCTTTTATTCAATGCCTGATATAAGGAATTACCCACAAATTCGCTTGTTCCTGCCCCTGTCAGTACGATATCAAAATCCTCTGCCTTAAGCACCTGGTCTAAAAATGCCTGAAGTTCTTCTTTGCAGCCTGCAATCTGTGCGCAAGTTTTTTTCCATGTGGAAGGCTGCTGGTTAATTTCAGTAATAGTAAAAGCAGAGGAGGTTTCCTTCATCTTTTCTGGGGAAATGTTAAAAATGTTCATTTTTTTAGTCCTCCTTTATATAATTATTGTATTAATTATACCGCAGAAAATTCAAAAAAAACAATACACGTACTAAAAC
>DNJW01000212.1 GCA_003488965.1 Lachnospiraceae bacterium
GGGAGGCGGCATGGGGGTTAGTATAAAAATGACGAAGAAACCACATCTTGCATAGGAAACACGTGTTCCTACAACATATAGAAAATGCCGAAAAAATGCACTTTACAAGGAATTGTAAAGTGCATTTTTTATAAATAAATTCCTCAAATTTACTTGTCAAACCATGTATCTTAGTATAAAATCTATATAAAAGTGGTGGGAAGTGGTGTGAAGTGGTGACAAGGTGGGGACAGAATTCTCTACAGACATTCCATAGCGGAAGAACTTCATATCGTCCGGTGGCAGACCGCTTTTTTGGAACGGCGGGTGAGCTTTATGTTTATGGGAGAGTACAACCATACAATCGATGCAAAAAACCGGCTAATCATTCCCTCAAAGTTCCGCGAAGCTCTCGGCGATGAGTTTGTTGTGACAAAGGGGCTGGATGGCTGTTTATTTGTGTACGATAATAAGGAATGGCTTTCCTTTGAGGAAAAGCTGCGTAGCCTGCCGCTTACGAATAAAGAAGCAAGAACGTTTGTCCGTTTTTTTCTTGCAGGAGCTGCCAGCGTGGAAGTGGACAAGCAGGGAAGGATACTGATACCTTCTATATTAAAAGAATTTGCGGGTATCAATAAGGAAGTGGTTCTTATAGGTGTGGCAAGCAGAATCGAAATCTGGAGCAAGGAAAGATGGGAAGGCGAATCCGCTTATGAGGATATGGAAAGCATTGCGGAGCATATGTCGGAGCTGGGGCTTGGCATATAAACAGACAAGACAGATTGGATTTACAGAACCGGTAAGGAGTAACGGATGGAATTTAAACATAGTTCCGTTTTGCTGGAGGAGGCAATTGACAGTTTAAGGATAAAAAGTGATGGAATATACCTTGACGGAACTCTGGGCGGGGGCGGCCATTCTTACGAGATCGCAAAGCGTCTGGGGAAAAACGGAAGACTAATCGGCATTGACCAGGATGGGGAGGCGATAGAGGCAGCCGGTAAAAGGCTTTCGCCTTTTGCAGATAGGGTTACTATTGTAAGGAATAATTACTGCAATAGCAAGGAAGTACTGAAGGAACTGAAAATAGGAAAAGTGGACGGTATTCTTTTGGACTTGGGAGTGTCTTCTTATCAGCTGGATAATCTGGAAAGAGGATTTTCCTACAAATATGATACTCCTCTGGATATGCGGATGGACAGACGGCAGGAACTGAGCGCCAAGGATATTGTCAATGAATATACGGAAGAAGAACTGTTCCGCATTATAAAGGATTATGGCGAGGATAGGTTTGCAAAAAATATAGCAAAACATATTGTACGGGCCAGACGGGAAAAAAAGATAGAAACTACAGGCGAACTGAATGAAATCATAAAAGCAGCGATACCGGCTAAAATGCGGCAGATGGGCGGACATCCTTCCAAAAGGACATTTCAGGCAATCCGCATCGCATGCAACCGGGAACTGGAAGTCCTGAAGGACTCTTTGGATGATTTTGTAAACTGTCTGCAGCCAGAAGGAAGATTGTGTATTATTACGTTCCATTCTCTGGAAGACAGAATAGTGAAAACGGCATTTAAAAACTATGAAAACCCATGTACATGCCCGCCGGATTTTCCGGTGTGCGTATGCGGAAAAAGACCGGAGGGAAGAGTGGTTACAAGAAAGCCGGTACTTCCCGGCGAGGAAGAAATTGCAGCAAATAAACGGTCAAAAAGTGCGAAACTAAGAGTATTTGAAAAGGAATAATGTGATGGCACAGTATAGAGTAAGAGAAACAAACAGAAGACAGACGGCATACATGGGAAGAAACAGCTCTTACATTCATGGGAATGCGGCAAGAAAGCTGGATGAAAAGGTATATGTGCCGGACAGACCCAAAAAACAGCTCAGCAATACCGCAAAGAAAAACCGGGAAAAGGCACATCATATGAGTCTTGGGTATGTCCTTTTTCTGTCAGGGGCGGTAATTGCTGCGGGATTTATTCTGACAGCTTACATCGGCCTGCAGGCGGATATTACCAACAGTATAAAAAATATATCCCGGCTGGAAAGCCAGCTGAATTCTCTTAGGCTTGACAACGATGAGGAATACAGCCGTATTACGAATAATGTGGATTTGGAAGAAGTCAAACGGGTTGCAATCCAGGAACTGGGGATGAAATATGCGGAAGAAGGACAGATAGTCAGCATTACGGGCGGCGGAAGCGACTACATGAGACAAGTGTCGGATATCCCAAAATAGGTTAGGGTGTTAAAAGCCCTATCCAAAATAAAAAGAGCCGGCCTGGCAGTATTGTTTGGCATTCGAATCCTATCATATTAAGAAACAGTAAGAAATACTTCATGGAGGTTATTTTGAGAAATCAGGTACAGAACAATACAATAAGAAAGGGGATCTATAGCAGATTTACATTGAGGATGCGGAAAAAGCTGGTAGTACTTTTTTTGGTGGTACTGTCAGCTTTTGTCGGACTGAGCTTCCAGCTGGTGAGGATTAACCGGAACGACGGAGCGCGGTATGAGAAGCAGGTGCTTTCCCAGCAGTCTTATGACAGCACAACGATTCCGTTTAGACGGGGCGATATCCTGGACAGCAACGGCACGAAGCTGGCTGCCAGCGAGAAAGTTTACAATGTGATTCTGGATGCGAAGGTGATGCTTTCCAGGGATGGGCAGTATGTGGAGCCTACCATAGAAGCCGTGCAGCAGAAACTGGGGCTGGATACGGGAGTTATCCGTTCGCGGCTGGAATCCCATCCTGAGTCTTCTTATTATGTTCTGGCAAAGCAGATGACCTACGATGAGGTAAAAGGGTTTAAGGAACTGCAGGAGAATGAGGAAACAGGAGCCAATATTAAGGGAATCTGGTTTGAAGAAGAATATAAGAGGGTATATCCTAACAATAGAATGGCATGTGATGTAATTGGGTTTACCCGGAGCGATAACAGCGGACTGTTTGGTCTGGAGCAGTACTATAACGATGTATTAAGCGGTACTCCGGGCAGGGAATACGGTTATTTGAACGATGATGCGGCTTTGGAGAGAACAACGATTGCTGCGGTGGACGGAAACTCCATTGTAACCACAATTGATGTGAATATTCAGAAAATCGTGGAAAAATACCTGAAAAAGTTTAATGATAAATATAAGGATAACTATTTAGAGAGAAACGGTAGCAATAATACAGGGTGTATTATTATGAAAGTTAATACAGGAGAAATTCTGGCGATGGCAAGCTATCCGGATTTTGATTTAAACAACCGTATGAATCCGGAGGATTTATACGGGATGCCGGTGGTAAATGAAGTGGGAAATGTGGTATCGGGAGAATATATTACTCCTGAGAGTTTCCGGAGCATGGATTCCGAACTTCAGATGCAGCAGTACAATGCGTTATGGAGAAATTTCTGCATCCATGATACTTATGAGCCGGGTTCCGTATCCAAGCCTTTTACGGTAGCTGCCGCGCTGGATTCCGGGAGTATTACGGGCAATGAATATTTTAACTGCAACGGATACCGGGAAGTAGGCGATTATAAAATTAAATGCCATAACAAGTGGGGGGACGGTGAACTTTCGGTAGCACAGGGAGTCGAACAGTCCTGCAACGTTGTTATGATGGATATTGCGGCAATCATGGGAAGAAGTACTTTTATTGATTACCAGCATATCTTTAATTTTGGATTAAAAACTAATATTGACCTTTGGGGGGAATCCAGGACGGCGAGTCTGGTATATAACAAAAATACAATCGGACCTACCGAGCTGGCAACCAATTCCTTCGGGCAGGGCTTTAACGTAACGATGATACAGATGATTACCGGGTTTTGCTCCCTGATTAACGGAGGCAATTACTATGAACCCCATATGGTGAGCAAGATTATCAGTCCCAGCGGTGCAACCGTACAGAATATTGAGCCGCGGCTGTTAAAGCAGACGATTTCGGTATCGGTTTCTGAAAAGATTAAGGAATACTGCAATCTGGTTGTTGCCGGGGAGAAGGGCACGGGAAAAACGGCGCGTCCTGCAGGCTATATGATTGGAGGAAAGACGGGAACAGCGGAAACTCTGCCCCGTAAAAATAATGAATATGTGGTTTCCTTTATGGGCTACGCGCCTGCGGATGACCCGCAGATAGCAATCTATGTGGTGGTGGACAGACCGAATGTAGTGATTCAGGATGATGCAAAATATGCCACCGGTATTGTGCGCGATATATTGACTGAGGTACTGCCGTATATGGGTATCTTTATGACCGAAGAAGTAAGCGACAAAGAGAGGGAAGAACTGGAAGCTTTGCAGGAGGAAATCATGTCTCCGGTAGCGCCGGAAGAAGAAACGCAGGAAGAAGGCGGCGAAGGGGAAGGTCAGGAAGGAACCGGAGCGGGCAGCGGGGAAGAAGGCCAGGAAGGAACCGGCGAAGAAGGTCAGGAAGGAACCGGAGAGGGCAGCGGGGAAGGAGACGGTAATGGAACCGGGGAAGAAGGCGGTGAAGGAGAAGAGGATACCCATTCCGAAGTATGGAAGAGCTTTCCTATAGACCCGGAAACAGGATATGCGAAAGACCCGGAAACAGGCGCTTTGGTAGACCCGGAAACAGGACATGTAGTTTACGGGGGAGACGACAGTACACCGGCAGGACTTGGCAGCGCTGGGGAAAGCGGCGACAACGGGGACGACAACAGTCCGTTTTAACAAAATATGGTTCTTGGGCCTGAAAAAAAGAATAACCTCATAAAAAGGATAATAAATTGTAGTAACACCTTTTTGTGAGGTTTACGGTATTAATGACATTAAAAAATAAAACTTATATAAGAAAAAAAATAGTTGTCACTTTTTTCCTTTGTGCAGCCGCCTTTCTGCTGTTAATCGGGCGTCTTGTCTATCTGATGGTAGGCCGTTCTGGGCATTATACGGAAGCCGCGAAAAATCTGCATGAAAGAGAAAGGTCAATCAAAGCGGCCAGAGGGAGGATTATTGATTCTACCGGGGCCGTGCTGGCGGATAACCGTACGGTATGTACCATATCCGTAATTCATAATCAGATTACGGAGCCGGAAACGGTGGTAAAGGTACTTGCCAAAGAACTTGGGCTGACGGAAGAATATGTATCCAAGAGGGTGGAAAAGTATTCCGCTATTGAACGGATTAAAAGCAATGTAGATAAGACGGTAGGGGATAAAATAAGGGAATATGATTTGGACGGAGTAAAGGTGGATGAGGATTATAAAAGATATTATCCTTATGAAACCCTGGCTTCGAAAGTACTGGGATTTACCGGGGGGGATAATCAGGGAATCATCGGGCTGGAAGTGATTTATGAAGAATATTTGAAGGGAAAAGAGGGAACTATCCTAACAGTAACGGATGCAAAGGGCGTAGAAATCGCGGAAGCAGGGGAAGAACGGGTTGAGCCGGAAAGCGGCAATGATGTTTATGTGAGCCTGGATATTAATATTCAGAGTTATGCCACCCAGCTTGCCATGCAGGCTATGGAAACAAAGCAGGCAGACAGCGTATCCATACTGGTAATGAATCCTCAGAACGGAGAAATACTGGCCATGGTCAATGTGCCGGAGTTTAATTTAAATGAACCCTATACCCTGCCGGAGGGAACCCCGGTTCCTGCCAGTCAGGAAGAAAAGCAGAATGCGCTGAACCAGATGTGGCGCAACGGCTGTATTAATGATACCTATGAACCGGGTTCTACCTTTAAGATTATTACGGCAGCAGCCGGGCTGGAGTCAGGGGCGGTTACGGTCAATGACCGTTTTAACTGTCCCGGATATATCATGGTGGAGGACAGAAGGATACGCTGCCATAAAGCAGGAGGACATGGAGCAGAGGATTTTGTGCAGGGAACGATGAATTCCTGCAATCCTGTCTTTATTACGGTGGGTTTAAAGATAGGTGTAGACCGGTATTACGAGTACTTTAAGAAATTCGGGCTTTTAACTAAGACCGGTGTGGATTTGCCGGGAGAAGCCGGAACCATTATGCATAAAAAGGAAAATATCGGGGCGGTAGAACTGGCAACGATTTCTTTCGGACAGTCTTTCCAGATAACACCCATACAGCTTGCGACAACCGTTTCTTCCATTGTAAACGGAGGCAACAGGGTAACGCCCCATTTTGGAGTGAAGGTGGTAAACAGTGAAGGGCAAACCGTGGAAACGTTGCAGTATCCGGTGCAGAAAAATATTGTTTCGGCCCAGACCTCGGAAACCATGCGGTATATTCTGGAGCAGGTAGTGGAGAACGGCAGCGGGAAAAACGGTTATGTAGAAGGCTACCGGGTAGGCGGCAAGACGGCTACCAGCCAGACGCTTCCCAGAGGGAGCGGCCGGTATATTTCTTCCTTTTTAGGGTTTGCTCCGGCGGATAATCCTAAGGTGCTTGCGGTTGCCATTATCAATAATCCGCAAGGGGTGTATTATGGAGGGCAGATAGCAGCTCCGATTGTAAGACAGCTTTTTGAAAATATCCTTCCTTATTTGGACGGAATGGATTATAATACATAAGGATAATTGGGGAAAGTTCTGATTCGGAAAGGATAGGATGATAAAATGAGCCATACAGTGATTATGTCTGTAGCAATTGCTTTTGCGGTAAGCGTTATATTGGGGCCGGTAATTATACCGTTTTTAAGAAAGCTTAAAGTGGGCCAGACCGAGAGAGACGACGGGCCGAAAAGTCATTTGAAAAAATCGGGTACGCCTACGATGGGGGGAATCCTTATCCTGATTAGCATGACCGCAACTTCAGTAATTTTTATAAAAGATTATCCCAAAATAATGCCCATTCTTTTTGTTACACTAGGTTTTGGGCTGATTGGATTTCTGGATGATTATATCAAAGTGGTACTGCACCGTTCCATGGGGCTTAGGGCCTGGCAGAAGATGCTCGGGCAGATTCTCGTGACGGGAGTGTTTGCTTATTATATGGTAAATTATGCCGAGGTGTCCTTTGCTATGAAGATACCTTTTGTGCCGGGCAAATATGTGGACTGGGGCGTACTGAATGTGCCTATCTTGTTTTTTGTGGTAATTGCCACTGTAAACGGGGCAAATTTTACCGACGGGCTGGATGGACTGGCAAGCAGTGTAACCGTGATGATTGCTACTTTTTTTACCGCAGTAGCCATAGGGACGGCAAGCGGAATCGAGCCGGTGACCTGTGCGGTAGTAGGCGCTCTTTTGGGGTTCCTGCTGTTTAATGTGTATCCGGCAAGTGTATTTATGGGAGATACGGGCTCCCTGGCGCTTGGCGGTTTTGTGGCGTCTGCCGCGTATATGCTGCAGATGCCGATTTTCATCCTGATTGTGGGGCTGGTTTATCTGGTGGAGGTACTGTCCGTTATCATTCAGGTTACTTATTTTAAAAAGACCGGAGGAAAGAGGATTTTCAAGATGGCGCCAATCCATCACCATTTTGAGCTCTGCGGATGGTCGGAGACAAGGGTTGTCGCCGTATTTTCTATTGTGACGGCAATCCTTTGTCTGATTGCACTGATGGCGATATAACTTAGGAGGAAAGCATGGAAACGGCAGGGAAAAAGACGCTTGTATTTGGCTGTGGTATCAGCGGAATTGGAGCAGTGAAGCTTTTAGAAGAACAGAAGGCAGAGGTCATACTATATGACGGGAATGAAAAGCTTAGGAAAGAGGAGATAAGGAAAAGCCTGGGGGAGGGTACGAAGGCTGAGATTATACTGGGAGGCTTTCCGGAGGAGATTTTAAGCGGGCTTTCGCTTATGGTCTTAAGCCCGGGCGTCCCGACAGATCTCCCGGCAGTCCGTAAGGCACGTGAAATGGGGGTGCCGGTAATCGGGGAGGTGGAGTTTGCCTATAAATATGGAAAAGGCGATGTCCTTGCAATTACAGGTACAAATGGCAAGACTACAACCACCACCCTTCTGGGAGAGATTCTGAAAAATTACCGGGGAGAAGACGTGTTTGTTGTGGGAAATATCGGGAATCCCTATAC
>DNJW01000302.1:0-293 GCA_003488965.1 Lachnospiraceae bacterium
CTATGGGATATTACTATATAGAGGATGAAAAGACGGGGAAATGAATATTACGAAAATGAGAGACAGTACATATGGTGAAGAAAATCAATAAGGCAGAGATGTCTGTTTCGCAGGCTGTGGATATGGAAAAACTGCAGCAGAAGATAAATACCTACAGTGATTTACTGTATAGAATTGCGTTTCTACAGCTTAGGAATAACCAAGATGCAGAGGATGTGGTACAGGAAACATTTTACCA
Organism: Lachnospiraceae bacterium; assembly: GCA_003488965.1. Lineage (GTDB taxonomy): Bacteria > Bacillota > Clostridia > Lachnospirales > Lachnospiraceae > Kineothrix. Next base: position 239 of record DNJW01000302.1, read on the forward strand.
GTTTATAAAGAGCAGGAAAGAATTTGAAACACCGGAGCATGAGAAAGCATGGCTG
>DNJW01000302.1:416-4122 GCA_003488965.1 Lachnospiraceae bacterium
GCCAGGAAACAGGAGGTAATGGAGATGTACTCCCAAGAGGAAATCGCCGGTATTTATCAGCGGCAGTATAAGATGGTGTACCAAATCTGCTTTATGCTGATGAAGAACACCCCTGATGCCGAGGATGCCGCCCAAACAGTCTTCCGTAAAGTGATCGAGCGGGACACGCCTTTTCGTGATCCGGAGCATGAGAAAGCATGGCTGATAAAGGTGACCTTGAACGGCTGCCGGAAAGTATGGCGTTCCGCTTGGTATAGGCATGCGGATGTAGTGGCTATGGAGGAAATGCCGGAAGGAAGTATAGAAGAGGCCGGGAATGCCATGGAGGCCGGTATCCTGAAAAGAGAAAGAAACAGGGAAATCTTGGAGGCAGTAATGAGGCTGCCAAGAAAATATAGGGAAGTTATCCATTTATTTTATTTTCAGCAGATGAATATAAAAGAAATAAGCGCCGCTACCGGACGGAAGGAATCCACGGTAACCTCCCAGCTTACAAGGGGAAGGGAAATGTTAAAAAAATATTTAAAGGAGGAGTATCAGTATGAATGATTTTAAGGAATGCTATCAATCGGCAGTAAAAGATATGAATATGCTGGGCATGAAAGAATTCCATATCGATGCTTCTCAATGCATGGATAAAAGCCGGCATACCAGATGGGTAGTCCGGAGGGTGCAGAAAACTGCAGCAACGGCATTTTCGGCGGTATGCATTTTATTTTTATGTGGGTTTGGAACGGTGAAAGCGGCGGAATATATCGAAAATGTGATTAAAGTAAAGGAATGGGGATTTGAATCGGCGGACGCGGCAACGATGGCAAGAAATGGAGAGGATAACTCCCGGGCCCATATTATTTCCGAAGAGATAGGTTTATCTGCGGAAGAAAGCGAAGACATCAATGTACAGGTGGAATGTGAATTGGAAGAAGGCGGGTCGGATAATCTAAAAAAGACAAAGGAGGTAGAGAATGCAGAAATAGAAGAAACCAAAGACGGCATAGAGGAGGAAATCCTGACAGAGGAGATTCCGGTGAAAAATTATTCTTCATGGGAGGAATTTGAAGAAAATGAAGATATTGTCTTTCCGCAGCCGTCTATAAATATAGGAGAAAAAACGGGAACAGCCAGTGTGACGGTCTGCGGAGACTGGGCAATGGTCCGTTATGATATGGATGAAAAGGTAATATGGGTGGAGCGCACTGATTATGCGGATACCCAAGGGCATACGTCTTCCAAGGTGTTTCCGGGCGGTATCTGCAACGAGAGACAGTATACCACAGCTCAGGGCTATACATACACATTGGTGGATTCCGTGAAAGAAACGGAGGAGGAACCGCTTCAGATTCACGGGGCAGTTACGGTAGGAACCTACGAGGCTTATATTGATTTTATGGGCTATACCGAGACAGAGGCAAGGGAAATTATCGAAAGCATTGATTTGAGCTTATACGAATAGAAGGGATAAGGGTTAAGAGAGGAGGAAACCAGATGAAAAATGTATTGATTTACAATCAGAATGAAGCAAATATGGAAGTGCTTAAAATTTTTCTGGCACAGGAAGGGTATCAGATATTTGCGGCAAATAAGCTGGAAGACGCTGTTCAAAGGGTTGGGGAGAAAGACATTCATTTAGTTGTGATGGATATTGATTTTCCAAAGAACGACGGGATAGAGAGACTGAAGGCAATACGGAATGCGGACAGGATGCCGATTATCGTACTGTCGGGAAATGACAAGGAGCAGACAAAAATAGCGGCGCTGAATGCAGGAGCCGATGATTATGTGATTTATCCGTTTCATCCGCTGGAATTTATGGCCAGAATTAACTGCCAGTTCCGGCGGTATACGCAGCTGGCACGTGTGAGGGACAATATCGACAGAATATACAGAGTGGACGACCTTGTCATTGACGATGGGATACGGAAGGTGACTGTGGCAGGTAAAGAGGTCAGCCTGACTCCTATAGAATACAAGATTCTCAGGCTTCTCGTACAGGAAAGGGGAAGGGTTTTTTCCATCAACCAGATTTATGAAACGATATGGAATATGCAGGCTATCGGGGCGGATAATACGATTGCGGTACATATCAGGCATATACGGGAAAAGATTGAACAGAATCCGAAGGAACCCCATTATCTGAAAGTAGTCTGGGGAACCGGTTATAAGGTAGGATAAGCAAAATAGGCATACACAAAAGAGAATCAACAGCCGGGGAAAGACCGTAACAGCTATTCCAAGACTGATTTGGAAGCAACTTTTATGCGTATGAGAGAAGGCCATATGCTGAACGGTCAGTTAAAACTGGTCTATAATGTCAAGATCGCGGTAGAGAACTATTTTGTCATCCATAGCTATGTGAGCAATGAACAGACAGAATACATTCAGCTTGGAGCTGTTCAACACATGCTAAAAACATATTTTTTCGATACAATCATTCTATAAAGAAACGGGTTCCCACCGTACAGTTCTTACTCATGTGGGCTGCTCGTTTCTTTTTCATTTTCAAAAAGCTCACAAAACCGGTAATCTATGTAAATTTCATCCCATATGTAATACATACGCTTGCTTTCGGCATACAATAGTACTATAATAATCACAACTCAAATACGAAAGGAGAGATATCTATGGCACTGGCAACCTTAACCGCAAGGGTAGACGAAAAAGACAAGGCCAGCTTTGACACTTTCTGTTCCAATGTCGGCCTGAATACTTCTACCGCGATCAATCTGTTTGTGAAAGCAGTTTTACGCGAAAACCGCATCCCGTTTGAAATCGCTCAGACTACCGACCCCTTCTTCTCCGAGACGAACATGGCCTATGTGAAGAAATCTGTCCAGGAGCTGAAAGCCGGGAAAGGCACTGCCCATGAACTGATCGAGGTAGACGATGAGTGAAAAAATATGGTCAGACGATGCCTGGGAGGATTACCTCTACTGGCAGACATAGGATAAAAAAACACTAAAGCGAATCAACCAGCTCATCCGAGATATTGAGCGGAACGGCTGTATGCAGGGGATCGGGAAACCCGAACCCCTCTCCGGCGACCTACAGGGCGAATACAGCCGCCGCATCAACGAAAAAGATCGGCTCGTCTACCATGTGGAAAATGGGCGACTCTACATTACCCACTGCAGAGGCCGCTATGGAGATAATTAACCTTAACCAATTCTCGACTATATCCGAGACGGGAAGGTCTCCTTTTTGAATATCAGGGGGCAAAACCCGGATTTGCCCGACAACCCTTGTTTGCAGAATTAAAGGCCGGAGAGTGCCGTATTGCCAGTGTAGAGCTGGTAATATTTTCCTTTCTGTTCGATGAGCTGCTGGTGGGTTCCCCGTTCGATAATCCGTCCCTGCTCCAGAACCATAATGCAGTCCGCATTGCGTACGGTAGACAAGCGGTGGGCGATAACAAAGGAGGTACGTCCGTACATCAGGGCATCCATGCCCTTTTGCACCAAAGCCTCGGTACGGGTATCAATGGAGGAGGTAGCTTCATCCAGAATCAGCACCGGCGGGTCGGCAACGGCAGCGCGGGCAATAGCTAAAAGCTGCCGCTGTCCTTGGCTTAAATTGGCACCGTCCCCGGTCAGCATGGTCTGGTAGCCGTCAGGAAGACGTTTGATAAAGCCATGGGCGTTGGCAAGCTTGGCAGCAGCAATACATTCGCTGTCCGTGGCATCCAGCCTGCCGTAACGGATATTTTCCA
>DNJW01000302.1:4345-5848 GCA_003488965.1 Lachnospiraceae bacterium
GCATCCAGCCTGCCGTAACGGATATTTTCCATGACAGTGCCGGTAAACAAGTGAGTATCCTGCAGTACAATGCCAAGGCTGTGGCGTAAATCCGGCTTTTTGATTTTATTGATATTGATACCGTCATAACGTATCTTTCCATCCTGAATGTCATAAAAGCGGTTAATCAGGTTCGTGATGGTGGTTTTTCCGGCACCGGTGCTTCCTACAAAGGCGATTTTCTGTCCCGGAGTGGCAAACATTTTTATGTCCTGCAATACCATTTTCTGGTCATTATAACCGAAGTCTACACCGTCAAAGGTAACATCGCCTTCCAGCTTGACATAGGAAGTGGTTCCGTCTGCCTGGTGGGGATGTTTCCATGCCCAAAGACCGGTTTTTTCTGCGGTTTCCTGCAGGGAACCGTCGGCATTCTCCCTGGCGTTTACCAGTTCTACATAACCTTCGTCCGTTTCAGGTTTTTCATCCATCATGCAAAAGGCACGGTCTGCACCGGCTAAGGCCATAACAATGCTATTGATTTGCTGGCTGATTTGGGTAACCGGCTGGGTAAAGCTTTTGTTCAGGTTCAGGAAAGCGACCAGTGTTCCCAGAGTAAGCCCGGTAAAACCGTTCAGGGCCAGAACTGCTCCGGAAACGGCACAGAGCACATAGCTGATATTGCCTAGGTTTGCATTGATAGGCATTGTGATATTTGCAATTTTATTAGCATTGTTGGCGCTTTCCCGAAGCTTCCGGTTCAGAACGCGGAACTGTTCTATACTTTTTTCCTCATGGCAGAATACTTTGACCACTTTCTGGCCTTCCATCATTTCTTCGATATAACCGTTGACCTTTCCCAGGTCATTTTGCTGCTGCATGAAATACCGGGCGGACAGCCCCCCTAATTTGGAGGTAACAAACAGCATAACCGCGACCATCAGGAGGGAAATGACAGTAAGCGGAATATTCAGAACAATCATGCTGACAAAGGTGGATACCAGCATAATGCTGGAATTAATCAGCTGAGGGAGGCTCTGGCCGATTAGCTGGCGCAGAGTATCCACATCGTTGGTATAGACGGACATAATATCGCCATGGGCATGGGTGTCAAAATATTTTACGGGAAGGGATTCCATATTGGAAAAAAGCTCCACACGGATTTTCTTCATAGTACCTTGGCTGACATTTACCATAATGCGGTTATAACCGTAGGCACATACAATGCCCACGGATAATACTGCTGCCAAGGAAACCAAGGCTTGCGCCAATGGGCTAAAATCAGGCACAGCCTCCTGGGTCAGCGGGAGAATATAGTCGTCAATCAGACGCTGCATAAACAAGGTTGCACAAAGTGTGGTCAGTACGGAAACAATAATTCCGATAACTACGGCAAGGCAGGAAAATTTATAGTTCTGAAGGATATATGCAAAAAGCCTTTTCAAGGAACCAAACCCGCCGCTGCCGTTTTTGCCTGCCGAAGAGATAGCTGCTGTTTTTTTCATTTTTTCCTCATTTCTGCGC
>DNJW01000257.1:0-254 GCA_003488965.1 Lachnospiraceae bacterium
TATTTAAAAGTATATTTAATTTCAAAAGCGTTTCATCATTCAGTTCTTCCGCCACGGAAATGATATTATTCTTAATGATATTGCCTTCCGCCACCACTACTGCCAGCAGCTGGCCTGCGTCCAGTCTGGATAACTGTATAAATTTGATTTTATTTGTGTGAATCGTAGGCGCGGAAATCATGGAAGCGTAATTGGTGTTTGTGGCCAGGAGCTTTGCCACCTGCCGGAGAAGATGTTCCATCTTGTCTTCCTTT
>DNJW01000257.1:540-734 GCA_003488965.1 Lachnospiraceae bacterium
AGATGTTCCATCTTGTCTTCCTTTTCCAGCATCATTTCCTTCAGTTCTTCCAGCTCTTTGTCCTTCTCCTCCATCATGGTGTCCACATACAGACGGTAGCCCATATCAGAGGGTATTCTTCCCGCCGAGGTGTGGGGCTGTACTATATATCCCATCTCCTCCAAATCCGACATTTCATTTCGGATGGTCGCAGA
>DNJW01000257.1:998-7424 GCA_003488965.1 Lachnospiraceae bacterium
CCCATCTCCTCCAAATCCGACATTTCATTTCGGATGGTCGCAGAGCTTAAATTCAAATCCGTGTACTTGGAAATCGTCCTGCTCCCCACCGGTTCGCCGGTCTCAAGATAGTTGCGGATAATGGCCTGCAATATTTTAATTTTTCTTTCGCTTAACTGCATCTCCATCATCCCTTTCTATCGGATTCCATCGGGACCGATTCGTCCTTTCAGGTTGTTAGCACTCACCTTTATGGAGTGCTAATATCTTCTTACCATAAAATATCACTTACCCTATTTATTGTCAACACATATAGTACAAAATAATTATTAAAAAATTCTAAAAAACGGGCGCTACAGTGCAGCACCCGTTTTCACCAGACAACATATTTACTTTTACATCACAGATATCACTTTAAATAAAGAAGCTTCCCGTCACATCGCCGTTGATTACATAATATGTAACGTTCTCCTCCGGCTTTACGTACAAATCAATGCTTTTGATATCCTCTTCCTTGCCGCCCAAATCGTATTTCCATACGTCCTTGCAGCTCTTGAGCAAATCTTCCGTAGTATAGGATTTGCCTCCAAACTGGAAATTAATTGTTGCTTTAACTTCCTCTTTCTTTTCCGCCTTTGCAGGCGCTTTTGTTTCGGCCTTAACCGCTGTCTTTTTAACCGCAGGCTTCTTTGCAGGCTCTGCCTTCTCTGCCTCCGCTTTCTTTGCCGCCGGCTTTTTAGCGGCTGCCGCCGGTTTCTTTGCGGTTTCTTTCTTCACTGATGTCTTTTCCTCTACTGTCTTAACCTCTTCCTTAACCGGTACTGTTTTCGTATTTGCCTTTGTTGTAGCTTTTACTGCCATGATAAACTCCTTTCATACAGAGAAAACTTCTCTGATATGTGCCATAATCAACAAATATACAGGGCTTCCTCCCATAAATTCCCTGTTTCATATCGAAAGCAGTATACTCTCAATTTCGTCACTTGTCAACTGACAGACAACTTTTTTCCAAAAATTCCATCTAAATTTTATTTTAACCCGAAATAAAGCAGCACTACGGCCCCCAAAACGATGCGATACCACCCAAACACCTTAAAATCGTGTTTCTTAATATATCCCATCAAAAACCGGATAACGGCCACCGACACCCCGAATGCCACCGCCATGCCTACCAAAAGAATAGACCACTCCGCAGCGTCAAATGCCAGCCCGTGCTTTACCAGTTTCAAAAGGCTTGCACCAAACATAACGGGAATAGCCAGAAAAAAGGTAAACTCCGCTGCCGCAGTTCTGGAAATTCCCAGCAGCAAAGCCCCTATAATCGTTGCTCCGGATCTGGAAGTTCCGGGAAAAATAGCGGCAATCAGCTGCCATATTCCTATAATAAACGCCATTTGAAACGTAATGTCCGACAGTTTCGTCACTCTGGGTTTTACTTTTTTATTTCTGTTTTCCACCACAATAAACAAAATACCAAATACAATCAATGCAATGGCTACACAATAATAATTGTAAAACATTTCGGTAAATAAATCGTCAAAAGGCAGGCCAATCACAATTGCCGGGATACACGCCACAACGATTTTAAACCAGAGCATAAAAATATCTTTTTTAATAATCGGCTTAGCTTTCAAATCAAACGGGAAAATCTTATTCCAAAACAAAACTACAACTGCCAGTATAGAGCCGAATTGGATTACCACCAGAAAGGCATCCAGAAACTCCGGGCGTACCTTCAGTTCCACGAATTCATTTACGAGAATCATATGTCCCGTACTGCTGATAGGCAGCCATTCCGTAATTCCCTGTACAATACCGAACAGTACTGCCTTCAAAATTTCTATCATTTTCTTCCTCCTATTCTTATTATATACGCACCGGTATCAGGATAAATACTCCAAAAGTTCCACATAGCATTCCTCTGCGTCCTGATAGCCTTCTTTGTATAATGCATCCAGTTTGTCCTTATCCTTCTCCACTCTTCCTACTTCGCTTTTTTTCTTCGGACGAATAATAAAAGCTTTTCCTTCTTTTTCCATTTTTTCCAGGTAATCCAAAGTGTCATTATACATTTTATCCCTTATTTTCATCAGCTCATACACTTTAGGATATCTGACATAACGTGCTTTTATTGCGGCAAGATTGGATTCGGGTTTCCTATAAAACCCTGTTTCCTTCGTCATAACTACTATATTTTTTCCGTTGCCGTCGGCAATAGAGCGGGCAATGGGAATGGAGTCCGCGATGCCTCCGTCCAAATAGTGCTCTTCCCCTATCTTTACGCTTCTGGACACCAGCGGCATGGAACTGGACGCGCGGACCGCCTGTATATCTTTATGCATATCCACAAGCCGTAAATACTCCGCCTCTCCCGTTCTTATATTCGTAACCACCGCATAAGCCTTTCCTTCATATCTTTGAAAAGCTTCAAAATCATAAGGATCCAGATAATTGGGGATTAAATCATAACACATATTTACCCCAAAAAGATCTCCGGTAGTTAAAAGACTGAATATACTGCAATATTTTTTATTATCCAGATAATTCACTGCAACTCTATATGCTCTTTTCTTCTGCTTCGACAAAAAACTGCATAAATGGCATGCGCCTGCCGAAACCCCGTAGCAAGAGGAAAAATCCATTTCCTTTTCCAGAAAAAAATCCAAAACCCCGGCGGTGTAAATGCCCTTCATGCCGCCGCCTTCCAAAACAAGCCCTGCCTGATACATACTCGTCCTCCATTCCTGACACACCCTTCATCAATGCCGCACTCCTATATATATTTTCATGTTCTGCTTCCGTATTCCGTTTCTACAAATTTGCGCAGTGCCGGAAGCGACCTTATCACCTTTTCGGTATCAATACAATATGCCATTCTAAAATATCCGGGGCATCCAAAAGTATCCCCCGGCACAAGAATCAAATCGTACTTCTTTGCCTTTTCACAAAACAGCTTTGCATCCTCCTCCAATGCCTTCGGGAAAATATAAAAGGTACCGCCCGGTTTCACACAAGTAAATCCAAGCTTTACCAGTTCTTCATAAAGGATGTTCATATTCTTTTCATACACGGACAAATCGGAAGTATCATCCACCGCTTCCGCCGCTGCCAGCTGGATAATGGACGAAGGACAGTTATGTCCGATTCCCCTGGAAATCTGCCCGCACATATTTACAATCAGTTTTGCATCCCCACATGCCGGATTCACCGCAATATAACCGATTCTTTCCCCCGGTACAGACAGCGACTTAGAATAAGAATAACAGCTGATTGTGTTTTCATACAGTTTTGATACATAAATCTCTTCCACTCCTTCAAAAAGGATTTCCCTATAAGGCTCATCGGAAATCAGATAAATATCATGCCTATATTCCTCTGCCTTCTTCCGCATAATATCTGCCAGCTTCTCCAGCGTTTCCTTTGTATAGACTACGCCCGACGGATTATTCGGCGTATTAATCAGCACCGCCATTACTTTATCCGTCAGCATTTCTTCAAAACGTCCGAAATTAATCTGAAAATTATCCGTATCCGCAGGAACTACCTTAAGCTTTGCCCCGCTCAAATTAATATACGGATTGTACTCTGGGAAAAAAGGAGCAAACGTCAATACTTCATCCCCCGGCACCGTCACTGCCCGGACTGCATGGGCAATAGCTCCCGCTGCTCCCGCCGTCATAAAAATATGCTCATAACTGTAATTCATCCCAAATCTTCTGTTTAAAGAAGCTGCCACTTTTTCCTTGACAGAGACAATCCCAAGGCTGGGGCTGTATCCATGCACTTCCATGGAATCTGCTTCCGTCAGCAGCTTTATCATCGCGTCCTTAAAGGTTTCCGGCGCAGGCACGGAAGGATTCCCAAGGCTATAATCAAAAACGTTCTCATAACCGATTTCCTTTCCCCTTGCCGTAGCATATTCCGACAGTTCCCTTATCACCGACTTCCCGCCTAACATATTTTTATATTGAGCTGCAATCATTTCTATTCTTACCTCCGTCTGTTATACTGTCATCTATTATAATCGAAGTCCAATGAATACATCCTTCCATTTCTTCATAAGTCTATTGCCAACGTCCCTACACAATAAATCTGCCAATAGACTGATCCAGAGCATCCGCTTCCTGTTTCAGCAGTTCCACATTCTTCGTCAAATCCGCAACTGTCTTCACCTGCTCATCCAAGGTAGACGTAATCTCCCCCGCAGCCACTGCGGCCTGCTCCGTAACAACCGAAATATGGCTCATGGAATCCTGCACCTGTTCCTTATCCCCGCTCATCAGCCGCATATTATCCGTAATATCCCGCAGCCCGCTGACGAGGGTTTCTACACATTGGTTAATTTCTCCGAACACTTGTATCGTTGCACCCAACGCATCCGCCTGCTCAAATACAATTGCTTCTGCCTCTTTTGCCGACTCCGTTGTTCTTCTCGTTGTTTCCAGTATATTCTCTACAATCTTCTTTATATTCTTTCCTGCCTGCATGGATTCATCCGCCAGTTTCCTGATTTCTTCCGCCACCACTGCAAATCCTTTTCCGTTTTCACCGGCTCTGGCTGCTTCTATGGACGCATTCAAGGATAAAAGATTGGTCTGTTTCGCAATGCTGTTAATCGTATCAATAAACCCTTGGATTGCCGAAGAACATTCCTGTACATCGTTGATATTTTCCACAAGAACTTTTGTAATGGACACTGTGGTTTCTGTCTTCTTATTCAATTCGTCTACAATAATTCTTCCTTGTTCTACTGCCTCCGTCGCCTTATCTACCGTATTTCCCATGTCGTCGGCTCCGGCGCACACGCCGTCTACTTTTTCAGCAAACCCTGTCATCATATCATTGCTGATATCCGCCTCATGAGCCTGTTTCTGCGCCCCGGAAGCCACTTCATCTACTGCCTCGGAAATTTCCCGGATAGACGTATTGATAATCTCCGACTTCGCAGCTACTCCATCGGCCATTTCCTTTACTTTATTTCCGAACTTTTTCATATCCGTCATCAGAACACGCATACTGGAAAGCATGTCATTCATTCCCCTTGCCAGGATACTGAATTCATCCCTGCGGTTAATACAGAATTCCTGGGTCAGATCGCCTTCCGCCACTTTATCCATGCCGTTTGTCATAATCTTTACCGCACTGCCCATCCCCATGGCAATCCTGCTGCCAATCAAAAGGGCGATAGCAGAAGCCAAGATAATCATAACAATACTCAAATTTCTGATAAAACGTACTTCTTTTACAATGTTATCCTGAGGAATCAGGCCGCAGAGCATCATTCCGGTTTTTCCCATAGGTGCATATACGTATAAATATTTTTCCCCGTTATAGTCCACATATTGGCTGCCTGCTTCCTCAGCACTCTTGCTGGCCGTATAAAAATCTTTATCTGTGAAAACCGTCCCCTCATTTTCCATGACTACGCTTTTATCTCCGTTCTGAATACGGGTTACTTCGCGTCCGTCTTGGGAAATCAGCGATTTAATGCTGTTTTCGCCGAAGTCCATCTGATTCAGCATCTCCTCCACTGTTTCAGTCCTGATATCCAATACAAGATAAGTGTTTCCTCTGGAAAACTTCCGGTAAAAGGCAACCGCATACTTGTCCTGGGAAATGGAAAGCTGTTTATCCAAATAACTGTGATAGCCCAGCCACGCCGTATTTTGATTGGGATTTTCTTGAAAATATCTGCCTTCCTCAGATTCCATAAATTCCTGCCACGCATTATCTCCCAGGCCGCCTGACGCCGAAGTCAAAAAAATCCCTTCTTCCGGTATTACATGGAAACTGTATATATACTGCACACTGGCATTCATCTGTATTAAATCCTTCTTTGCATCGCGCCAATACTGCATTGCCCTAATATCATCCGTTTTATAGTAAACTTCATAATACGAGGAAAGATTTTCCCCCACCACCATTTCCAGTGCTTTGGAAGACACATTGCCCGCCAAAAGTTCCCCGTACATTCCGACCGCCGATATCGTATTTCTGGAGGATTCTTCCACCTTCTCTTTAATCGTATTGGAAGCTGTTATGTAAGAAACACTGCCTAATATAATAATCAATACGATAGGCACAAAAAAAGCTCTTAACAGAATTCCCATAATACTGGATTTTTTCGCTCTGTTCAAATGAATACCCGTTTTCGCTTCCTTTGCCGGTTTAATTTTTTCTGTCTTAATTTTTACCGGTTTTACATCCTTTATCTTAATTTTGGTCATTTTAACCCTTTCCGGTTTGATTTTCCCCCAGCTGTCCTTCCCCTTCATCCCCGATGCAAAGCCTTTCCTTTTCCCCATAAGTTCCTCCCAGCGCTTCCGATTCTTTTCTTATCTTACCATTTTTATTCGGCAGACTTCAATGTTTTTTCCTTTTCAAATTTTTTTCGTTTTTTTCCGCCAGATATTATTATATATTATCTTATCATATATTGACATACAA
>DNJW01000035.1:0-157 GCA_003488965.1 Lachnospiraceae bacterium
TAAAGAATTTTTTCCCGTATATAATATTAATATACCGCAAATTCCGGAAGATAGAACATTAAGGCACCGCGTAACAAGGATGCTTTCTTGTAACAGTTCAGCCTTAGAATGTTCCGCGAGTAAAATCGCTCTATATGCGATTTTGCGAGTTGTGCAA
>DNJW01000035.1:476-8805 GCA_003488965.1 Lachnospiraceae bacterium
TGTGCAAGCGCCAAAATGCGACTTAGGAGCATTTTGTGTGCATCAGGTGTGACAGTGAAGCCGAAGGCTGAACTGTCACGCTTTCTTCAAAATACGCCCTCCACCCCCCTTGCAACTTCCCTACCACAGTGCTATACTATACGAGTTTAAAAACAGATGAGGAGTTACTTATTATGAAACAAACCAGAGAAGACGTAAGAAATATTGCCATTATCGCCCATGTTGACCACGGAAAAACCACCCTGGTGGACGAACTGCTAAAACAAAGCGGTGTATTCCGGGAAAATCAGGAAGTGGCGGAACGTGTGATGGATTCCAACGATATCGAACGGGAACGGGGCATCACGATTCTTTCCAAAAACACTGCTGTCATTTATAAAAATACAAAAATCAATATTATCGACACTCCGGGCCATGCTGATTTCGGCGGGGAAGTAGAGCGTGTCCTTAAAATGGTAAACGGGGTTATCCTGGTAGTGGATGCCTTTGAGGGTGCTATGCCGCAGACAAAATTTGTTCTGAGAAAAGCGCTGGAACTCCAGCTTCCTGTCATTGTATGCATCAATAAAATCGACCGCCCGGAGGCCCGTCCCAGAGAGGTTATCGATGAGGTTCTGGAGCTTTTTATCGACCTGGATGCCAATGAAGAGCAGTTGGACTGTCCTTTCATTTTTGCTTCCGCCAAAACAGGAATTGCCTCCTTGGATATCGACACCGCAGGCAAAGATATGACACCGCTTTTTGAAACCATACTGAATTATATTCCCGCTCCTGTAGGCGACCCTGATGCCGGAACCCAAGTACTTATCAGCACTATTGATTATAACGAATACGTGGGACGGATTGGCGTAGGAAAAGTGGACAACGGGTCGGTAAAGGTTAATCAGGAAGTAGTCATCGTCAACCATCATGAACCGGACAAAATGAAAAAAGTAAAAATAAGCAAGCTGTATGAATTTGACGGTCTGAATAAAGTAGATGTAAAAGAGGCCGGCATCGGTTCTATTGTGGCCATTTCCGGCATAGCGGATATCCACATAGGAGACACCCTATGTTCCCCGGAAAACCCGGAACCCATTCCATTCCAGAAGATTTCCGAGCCTACCATAGCCATGCATTTTATTGTCAACGACTCTCCTCTTGCTGGACGGGAAGGCAAATATGTGACCAGCCGCCATCTCCGGGACCGGCTTTTCAGGGAATTAAATACCGATGTTTCCCTTCGGGTGGAAGAAACGGAAACCACGGAAGCTTTTAAGGTTTCCGGACGCGGAGAGCTCCATCTGTCTGTTTTAATTGAAAATATGCGCAGGGAAGGCTATGAATTTGCTGTCAGCAAGGCAGAAGTGCTTTATAAAACGGATGAAAACGGAAAAAAACTGGAACCGATGGAACTGACTTATGTGGATGTGCCCGAAGAATTTTCAGGCACTGTCATCGAAAAATTAAGCCTGCGTAAGGGTGAGCTTTTGAATATGGGTTCTGCCTCCGGCGGCTATACCCGTTTAGAGTTTTCCATCCCCTCCAGAGGCCTAATCGGCTACCGGGGAGAGTTTCTGACAGATACCAAAGGCAACGGAATCATGAACAGCTCCTTTAACGGCTATGGCCCTTACAAAGGCGATATCCAGTATAGAAAACAAGGTTCCCTGATTGCATTTGAAGCCGGTGAAGCAATCACCTATGGACTTTATAACGCTCAAGAAAGAGGTACTCTTTTTATAGGTCCCGGGGAAAAAGTATATTCCGGCATGGTGGTAGGACAGAGCAGCCGGGGAGAAGATATCGAATTGAACGTATGTAAGAAAAAGCAGCTTACCAATACCCGTTCCTCCAGCGCCGACGAGGCACTGCGGCTGACTCCGCCTAAGGTTTTAAGTCTGGAACAGGCACTGGATTTTATTGATGCCGACGAACTGCTGGAGGTTACTCCTTCCTCTTTACGCATCCGTAAAAAAATACTGGACCCTACTATGAGAAAAAGGGCTTCTTTTCATCATTGATAAAAATTGGGGAATTGCGAAATTATAAGCTGTGAGAATATTCTGACAATATGTTCCTTGAAAATCCAAGTGTGCCGGACATTTCACTGCGCCCAATAAAGCAAAAACGTTCGGACATAGGTCCTCACGTTTTGTGGTCGCAGTTCCATGGCACAAAAAGGATTTCCAAGGAACATATTGGCAGAATATTCAGCAAGTTTATTGGTTTTGCAATTGACTGCTAATAAAAATAGGTGCCGGAAGGCTTATCATTGTGGTAAGGCCTTTGGCACCTGTTTTTGTATTGCTGTCTATTTATTATCCTCCTGCTAATTCTTAGCAGATGATACATCCGGCTCTTTATCCCCTTGGTAAAGGCGGTAGGCAAAATATGCGGCGGCCGCGGTAATGGCAATGATGATGAGTTCCATAACGGCCAGGTTTTTTATAATCCCCCTCTGATACATCACGGCAAAGATATCCAGAAACATATGGGCAAATACTGCCAGAGGATAGAAATACCATTTTCCCGGTCTTTGCGCCGCAAAAAATACGAATACCGACAACGCAATATGGAAAATAATTGTAGAAATCCTTTCAACCCCCGCTAAAAGGAAAATATAAGCGGGAGTACCTAACAGCGTGTTCAGATTCCCCCTTAAAATTTCCTGTGATTCTGCCGGAACCAATGCCACGTAACTTTCCACTCCGCCCATGGAACGGATGGCACATACTAATATGAAAGAGCTTACCATGGAAATCCCTACTACCAGAATGGATTCTATCCCGCCGTGGCCGATACCGTAGGTAACCGCAGTCTCTTTATTCTTCATCTTTTTCAGGACAATCTTGAATGCGGCCAGCCGCCCTGTCTCTTCAAATACGCCTGCAGCTAACGCGCCATACAATATAAATGCCCAGTCATGGCTGTTAATAAACGCAGCAAGAGGCGTTTCCCTATTTAGCACAAGATAATGGCACACCTGTTCCAAAAGCAGTGCAAATACAATAAAAACTCCTGCCCCCACGATAAAGGGCGCCATCCGTATATCCTGCTTTCTGTGTTTCCAGACCACCAGCAGCACTACTGGCAGAAATAAGGCAATCGCCGCTGCAATTCCCATATCCATAATTGTAACCCATAAATGCTCCATCTCACCCTCCCATTTCTCTATACATGCAGTATTTCTGTCGCAATCGCAAAATAAATAACCAAAGACAAGGCATCTACAATCGTAGTAATAAACGGGCTTGCCATCACTGCGGGGTCAAATCCCAGCCTTTTTGCCAGTACAGGCAGGCTGCATCCTATCATCTTTGCAATCGCCACGGCCGCAATCAGGGTCAAGCATACCACTGCCGCCACCCCAAGTCCTACCTTGTCAAACAGCATCAGCTTTACAAAATAAGCCGCCGAAAGCGTCAGACCGCAGACAAACGCTACCCGAAGCTCCTTCCATAAAATCTTCGGCACATCGGAATATCCTATTTCATTCAAGGAAAGCCCCCTGATAATTGTAACGCTGGCCTGTCCTCCCGCATTGCCTCCCGTATCCATCAGCATCGGAATAAATGCCGTCAAAATGGGGAAAACGCTGAGGGCATCTTCAAAGGAAGTGATAATGCTTCCTGTAAAAGTAGCCGAAATCATTAAAAGAAGCAGCCAGGGAATCCTTTTTTTCCAAGTTTCAAAAACCCCCGTCTTCATATAAGGCTTGTCGCTGGGCACAATCGCCGCCATCTTTTCAATATCTTCCGTCGCTTCTTCCTGCAGGATGTCCACCACGTCGTCTACCGTAATGATTCCCACCAGCCTGCCTTCGTTATCCGCCACCGGCATAGAAGTAAAGTCATACTTCTGAAACTGTCTGGCAACCTCTTCCTGGTCCATCAAAGTATTCAGATATACCACATTTTCATGCATAATATCGCCGATTATGGCATCCGAAGGACTGATAAGCAGATACCGCAAAGCCACCGTACCCACAAGAGTCCTTTTCGAATCCAGCACATAACAGATATTAATGGTCTCGCTGTCCACCCCCACCTGGCGGATTCTTTGTATGGCATCCTCCACTGTCATATTCTCTTTTAAATCCACATATTCCACCGTCATGATGCTTCCGGCGGAATCCTCCGGATACCTTAGAAGATGGTTAATATCCCTTCTCGTATCCGCACTGGCGCTGGCCAGCAGCTTTTTCACAATGTTGGCAGGCATCTCCTCCAGCAGGTCCGTGGCATCATCCGCCATCAGATTATCGATAATATTCGCCGCCTCCCTTTCCGACAAGGAAACGATAATAAACTGCTGGCTGTCCACCTCCAGATAGGAAAATACGTCCGCCGCCATACTCTTGGGAAGAATCCTGAAAATTTTAAGCAGTTCTTTTTCCTCCAGTTCCTCCATGATTGTCGCAATATCGGCAATATTCATATCAGCCATCTTCTGGCGGAGCCTCGTATACTGCTTTGTATTCAGCAGTTCCTTAATAACATCTAACTCTTTGACTTCATCCATAGCAATGTTCCTCCATATGTGATTTTTATGCTCCGCCCGGGGAGAGGTATGTCCGAGTTGGACGTACTAGCTTTCTGTTTCATAAAAACCACCTCCTTTCGTAACACTGCACTCCAATGTTTTGCCATTCTTAACAGCAAATAGTATCTACAAACGTTCCATATCCGGAAAATATCCTTTTTTCAATTCTTCTATCTTTATTCTGCCCGCGGTGGCCTCTGTCAGTTCTTTGCAGACCTCCTGACAGTCTTCATAAGGCACAGTCAACTTTAAAGCAACGGTATCCGTATATTCAGGCTCCCTGATTTCCAGCCCCCGCTGTCCTAGAATATACTGTATCTTTCCGATCCCGTTATAATCAGTTACAAGCCTAAACTCTGTCCCATAACTCATTACCGTAACAGAAGAAGCCTCCAGCCCAGCCTGAACCGCCTGGGTATATGCCCTTACCAGCCCTCCCGTCCCCAGAAGCACACCGCCGAAATATCTGGTCACCACTGCCGCCGTATTCCGCATTCCGGCGCCAAGCAGGACCTCCAGCATCGGCTTTCCGGCCGTCCCTGCCGGTTCCCCGTCGTCGCTGCAGCGGGTTATCTGTGCCCTCTCTCCCAGTACAAAAGCGGAACAGTTATGCCGTGCATCCCAATGCTTTTTCTTCACCGATTCGATAAATGCCGCCGCTTCCTCTTCCGATTCCGCCGGGGCAAGAGACGCAATAAAACGGGACTTTTTTTCAACAATTTCGCTGCTTGCGCCCTTCTGTAATATCTTATAGGGCAAAAATATCTGTTTCCTCTCCATCCTTTATCTCTCCAATGCGGCAGCTTTCTTTCGAATACTTTTTACAAATCCCAACCCTTTCTATTTTATCACAAGAGGGAATAAAAGTGTATCCAATTGTAAACAATTCTTAATATAAAGTGAGAATTTCGTGAAAAAACTTTATTTCATGCCCATACTTTGTTATAATTGAAACGTTAAGTTGTGCTTAATCTTTGAAAATACTAAAATTTTTATGCACACTTCAAGGAGGAAGATTCATGAATTATGGAAAAAAGGGTGTCCGCAAAAAGCAAAAGGCACTCCATTCTACATCTGCGAAGTGGGGAAGAAAACTTGCTCTTACATTGTTTAATGTTGTCCTAGTCGGCATGGCCGCCTGCGTTGTTCTTGTGGCCAGCGTCGGTTTCGGTCTGTTCAAGGGAATCATTGAAACCGCACCGGAAATCGGCAATATCAATGTACAGCCCACAGGTTTTTCCACCTTCGTATATGATATTGACGGCAACCAGACAGCCAAACTGATTGCAGAAAATTCTAACCGTATCCCGGTTACCATGGATATGATACCCGAGGATTTGGCACATGCCTTCGTTGCTATCGAAGACGAACGTTTCTATGAGCATAACGGCATCGATATTAAGGGCATTATCCGTGCCGGCGTCAGAGGCATTACCACAAGAAACTTTTCGGAAGGCGCAAGTACCATCACCCAGCAGTTATTAAAAAACAATGTTTTTACAGACTGGACCAAGGAAGAGCGCGGTCTAAACATGGACAAAATTGAGCGTAAAATCCAGGAGCAGTATCTCGCCCTGGAGCTGGAGAAAACCACTTCCAAAGAAGATATTCTCCTCAACTATATGAACTCCATCAATTTAGGTCAAAACACCCTGGGTGTCCAAGCAGCATCCCAGCGCTATTTCAACAAATCGGTAAGTGAGCTGAATCTTTCCGAATGCGCCGTGATTGCCAGCATCACACAGAACCCTTCCCGTTATAACCCGATTTCCCATCCGGAAGACAATGCGGAACGGCGGGCAAAGGTGCTCAAGAACATGCTGGAGCAAGGATATATTACTCAGGCGGAATACGATATTGCCATAGAAGACGATGTATATTCCCGCATCCAGACTACCAACGAAGAAGTGGAAGAAACTTCCATCAATACATATTTTGTAGATGCCCTGACAGATGATGTATTGGAGGATTTGGTAGCTGCCGGATATAACGAAACCCAGGCTTATACTCTTCTCTACACAGGAGGACTGAAAATTTATTCCACGCAGGATCCTAAAATTCAGGCCATCTGCGACGAAGTTTTCAGCAATGAGGAAAACTATCCCGCCAATGTAAAATGGTATCTGAACTACGAACTTACGATTCAAAAGAAAAACGGGGAACTGGAAAACCACAGCACGGAAATGTTTAAAAGCTATTACAAAGAACAGAACCGTAATTTTAACCTGATATACAATTCCAAAGAAGAGGCCGATGCGGCTATCGAAGCCTATAAAGAAGCAATGCTTGACGCCGGGGACGAAGTATATGCGGAAAATATCCACCTTACTCCCCAGCCCCAGGTTTCCCTTGTCGTAGAGGATCAGGCCACGGGAGCAGTTGTCGCTATGGTAGGAGGCCGGGGTGCGAAGGAAGGAAGCCGTACTCTTAACCGTGCCACAGATACCGTAAGACAGCCTGGTTCTACTTTCAAAGTAGTATCCGCTTATGCGCCCGCTCTGGACAATGCCGGCCTTACCCTTGCTACGGTACAGAACGACGCGCCGTTCCACTATGCAAACGGTACGCCGGTCAGAAACTGGTACGGCGAATCCTATAGAGGACTTTGCTCTTTACGTCAGGGCATTCAGGATTCCCTGAATATTGTTGCCGTAAAAACCCTGACACAGATAACTCCCAGACTCGGATTTGACTATCTGCAGAATTTCGGTTTCACCACTTTGGTGGAATCCAAAGAAATCAACGGAGAGATTTTCAGCGATATCCAGCAGTCTCTGGCATTGGGCGGCATCACAAACGGTGTTACCAACGAAGAGCTGAACGCCGCTTATGCCACAATAGCCAACCACGGCACCTATATCAAACCGAAACTGTACAATACTGTAGTGGATCATGACGGAAACGTGATACTGGACAATACCCAGTCGGAAACAAAACAAGTCATTAAAGAAACAACTGCTTTTCTGCTGACCGATGCCATGGTAGACGTTGTCACTAAGGGAACCGGCGGCGCCGTTAATTTCGGCGGCATGGCAATCGCCGGCAAGACCGGTACTACCTCCGATTATAACGATGTATGGTTTTCCGGATTCACCCCTTACTATACTGCTACCACCTGGGCCGGATTTGACAACAACGAAAAGCTTGCCAAAGGGGACGAACGGAATCTGGCAAAAAAATTATGGCGTGCGGTCATGTCACAGATACATGCGGAACTGCCCAACGAACCGTTTTCTGTTCCGCCCGGCATTGTCACCGCTACTGTATGCTCCAAATCCGGCAAACTGCCGATACCGGGGCTGTGCGATACCCAAGGCACCCTTACTACAGAATATTTTGCCGACGGCACTGTACCTACGGAAAGCTGCGATGTCCATTATCAGGGTTCCATCTGCCAGTACTGCAATTTGCCGGCAACCGAGTTCTGCCCGTTTAAAATTGAAGGCGTGCTGACACTCACCCCTATAGAAGATGCATCGCTGCAAAGCGGTTCCTCCACTACCACTCAGGTCACCAATCCTGACGGTTCCGTATCCACCGTTGACGTACCGGCTAACCAGACCAATTACTGCCCTCATAATGCAGAGTTCTTCGCTACACCGGGATGGGAGGCTATCGAGGAGCAGCAGAGGAACGAAATCATCCAACGCGATATTCTCGCCCAGCAGCAGGCTTTAGAAGCTGCCCAACAGCAGCAACAAGCCGCAGAACAACAACAGCAGGCCGCAGAACAGCCGCCTACGGAATAAACAATAATAAAAGATCAGGTAATTGCGAAATTCTGTGATTCTGCACTTGTCATTGT
>DNJW01000221.1 GCA_003488965.1 Lachnospiraceae bacterium
AGAAGCAATATTGTAGGAAAACCCATGGCGCTGCTGCTGCTGCGCGAAAACGGGACGGTAACGGTAGCCCATTCAAAAACAAAGGATTTGAAGAAAATAGCAAAACGGGCGGATATTTTAGTCGTGGCTGTGGGAAAACCGAAGATGATAACGAGAGAATATGTAAAAGAGGGAGCAGTGGTTATTGATGTAGGTATCCACCGGAATGAGGAAAACAAGCTTTGCGGCGATGTGGATTATGAAGATGTGGCGCCGGTATGCGGTGCGATTACTCCTGTGCCGGGAGGGGTAGGACCCATGACGATAGCGATGCTGATGAATAACTGTGTGGAATCCGTAAAACCGGACGTGCTGCTTTGTGGCGAGGATGAATAGTCTTCCTGCTGTAAAATAGAAAGGGATTTATTTATGAAATGTCCAAAGTGCGGATATGAATGGAAAGAAGGCCATTTGTATTGCGACAATTGCGGGGAGGAATTCCGCATTGTTCCGGATTTCGAGCCTGAAATTGAAAATGAAATGAATGAGACATTGTCGACTCTTCTTGTAGAATTGGCGCAGGAAGAAATGCCGGGGCTGGAAGAAAACGGGGAAAATGATGTAAAAAGAAAACGAGGAGGCCGTTTTAGAGATACGGGAAAAAAAGGACGCATATTGATGACCGCTGCTATCCTGTTCTGTATTTTTGCAGCGTCGGCGGGCATTGCCGGAATTTATTGGTATAGGAATTATTCTTTATCCTATCAGGTGGGAAAGGCCAGAGAATGTGCGGAGGAAGGGCAGTATGTCCAGGCGGTTTCTTATCTGGAAAAGGCCCGTGAACTGGATGAAGAAAACGGGGAAATTCTTTTTCTGATGGCTGATTATTATTATATTCAGGGCAAGGATGAAGCGGCTATCTATACATTAATGGAAATTGTAGACGCCCAGGAAGAATATCCGGAGGCAGAACTGGAAAGCGCCTATGATAAAATCATATCTATATACAGCAGAATGGGCGACTATCAGGCGATCAACAGACTGCTGCTTGACTGTACCAATGAGGACATTGTAACGCTGTTCCAGCAGTTTATTGCCAAGCCGCCGGAATTTAGTTATGTGGGAGGAAGCTATGAGGAAGTACTGCCTCTGAAATTAAGTGCCAATACTTCGGGAAAAATTTATTATACATTGGACGGAACTGAGCCGGATGAAAACAGCGAAATCTATACGGCACCTATTTTTCTGGAAACAGGAGAATATACGGTAAAGGCATATTTTGTCAATGACTATGGAATCGGAAGCGACATAGTGACAAACACATATACCATTGATGTCATTATGCCTGCTGCGCCGGAGGTATCCGTGTATAGCGGGGAATATTATGAACCTTATATGATTGAAGCACAGGCAGCCGAGGACTGCCGGATATATTACACGACGGACAGTACAGACCCTACAGAGGACAGCACGCTTTATACTTCTGCCATTCCGATGCCTTTGGGAAAATCGGTGTACAAGTTTATTGCCATAAGCGAAGAAGGCGTGGACAGTGACATCACGGTGCGTACTTATAAGCTGACATTGAATACAGACATTTCCGTTGATATGGCAATTTCCAATGTCATCAATGCGCTAATCCGTGCGGATGTCCTGCTTAATGAAGAAGGAAATATGCGCGGGATGAGCGGGCGGAATGTTTATAAGCTGAATTCGGTAATCAGGATTGGGGAATACGGGGATTATTATGTGATTTACGAATATTATGAGGATGCTACCGGGATACAGACAAGAACGGAGAGAATCTACGGCGTAAATGTTCAGGATGGAACGGCGTGCCGGATTACATATGATGAGGAGGGAAAGATTGTGCTGGTGGACATTTGAGCAGAATAGCGGGAAAGCTGTGAATGATATGGAACAATGTCTTGCAAATGTTTAAATGGAGGTTGGTTATGAAAACAGGCAGCCATCAGGTTTCGAATCAGATAACAGAAGGAGTAATCTGGAAACAGCTTCTTATTTTCTTTTTTCCCATTTTGTTCGGCACCTTTTTCCAGCAGCTTTATAATACTACGGATGCAGTGATTGTAGGAAAGTTTGTTGGAAAAGAGGCGCTGGCGGCTGTGGGCGGCCCGGCAGCCACATTGATTAATCTTCTGATTGGTTTTTTTACCGGTCTGTCTTCCGGTGCAACTGTAATTATTTCCCAGTATTATGGTGCGAAAAAGCAGGAAGATGTAAGAAAGACAGTGCATACGGCGATTGCGCTTTCTATAGCAGGCGGTATTATGATTATGGTATTGGGAATGCTTTTTTCCGGAGCCGCTTTACAGGCCATGCATACGCCGGACGATATTCTTTCCTTATCCATTGTGTATATGCGTATTTATTTTATCGGTGTTATTCCCTCGCTGATATACAATATGGGTTCCGGTATATTAAGGGCTGTAGGGGATTCCAGACATCCTCTTTATTTTTTGATTTTATCTTGTATTGCAAATATAATACTGGATATTCTTTTTGTGACAGTGCTTAAAATGGGCGTTACGGGAGTGGCGGTGGCTACGGCATTGTCTCAGGTAATCAGCGCGGTTATGGTAGCTGTAGTTCTAATGAAGGCGGAAGATTCTTACAGGATGTATATAAATGAGATTCGTTTTACGCCGGTTCTGCTGCATAATATTATACGCATCGGCCTGCCGGCAGGGATTCAGTCTACAATGTATTCCCTGTCTAATCTTATTATCCAGTCAAGCATCAATTCCTTTGGTACGGATACTATTGCGGCATGGACGGCTTATGGCAAGGTGGACGGGATTTTCTGGATGATTATGGCAGCATATGGCGTAGCAATTACAACCTTTGCAGGGCAGAACTTTGGGGCGGGCAAGTATGACAGGATTAGAAAAAGTGTACGCATCTGTCTGGGAATGGCGGCATTTACCAGTTTTTTACTAAGTGTCATTGTGCTGTCAGGGGGACATATTTTCTTCCGTATGTTTACAGATGACCCGGAAGTGGTGGCTATTGGCCTTGGAATGATGCGGGTAATTTCTCCCAGCTATGTGACCTATATCTGTATTGAGATTTTGGGCGGAACAACAAGGGGATGCGGGGATGCCCTTCCGCCTATGCTCATAACTTGTGTAGGAGTGTGCGTGCTGCGGGTGATATGGATTCTGGTAATAGTTCCCATGCGGCCGGAGATTTCTACAGTAGCTTTCAGCTATCCCCTTACCTGGACGGTGACTTCTGTTTTGTTTATCGTTTATTTCTTAAGAGGGAAATGGATGAAACGCTGCAGGGGGATGGGATAATAATTCTGGGGGCTTGATATTTTTTTAACATATCATCAAATCATCCAGATTGGCACGATATAATTTTCTTCATTGATAGCTGAAAGTTCTGGACGCATGCAGAGCAAGGCACCTTTGCCTCTTGGTACGGAGCCTTTATCCAGCACGGAGAACGCGCCGGTCAGTTCACTTCCGGGATTGGCAGAGCGTTTTATCTCTAAAGGATGCAGTTTACCATCGCTTTCGATGACCATGTCAATTTCGTTGCTGCTTTTATCGCGGTAGTACCAAAGCAGACAATCTTGTGCAGCGTTATGGTAAGTTTTTATAATCTCTGAAACTACATAGTTTTCCAGAATTGCACCGTTAATTGCCCCGTTTTGTAAAATTTCCGGAGAGGTATAGCGCGTCAGATAAGCCACAAGACCGGTATCGAAAAAATACATCTTTGGCGTTTTAATAGTACGTTTCAGCAAATTATTGGAGTAGGGGCGCAGATAAAAAATGATATCGGACTTTTCTAAAATTTGCAGCCAGCGTTTGGCGGTATCATCTGAAACACCGACATCCTGAGCAATATCATGGATGTTCAGCATTTGTCCGGAACGGCAGGCAGCGGCACGGATAAAATCCTGAAACAGGAGCTTATCCGTAAGGGCTGCCAATTCACTGACATCTCGGTCAATATAGGTCTGCAAATAGCTGGAATAGAATACATTGCGGTCAGTAAATTTCCCGCTGATATATCCGGGAAGAGAACCCTTCCAAATCCGTTCATAAATTCCGTCCATGTTGCTAGGGACACAGATGTGTTTGCGTGCTTTCAGTGCGGCCAGGTCAACAGTAAACGGTGCGTTTTGGCCGGAACCGTAAATTTCATGCTGGGATAGGCTGGGCATATGCAAAAGAGCTACACGCCCGGCGAGAGATTCTTGCGCAAGTTCCATCATTTTAAATGCTTGGGACCCTGTCAGCCAAAATGAGCCGGGGGCAGCACCATTGTCAATGGCAATTTTAATATAGGAAAACAGTTCCGGCGCATACTGCACTTCGTCAATGAAGAGTGGAATATCATGAATTTGTAAAAACAATGCCGGGTCATTCTTGGCCATACGCCGTTCTTCAAAATCATCCAGTGTAACATAGCTGCGCTCCGGGGTCATTAGTCTGCGTAGAACAGTCGTTTTGCCAACTTGCCTTGGTCCGGTAATGAGCAGGCAGGAATATTCCTTGGAAAGGGAAATGATTTTGTTTTCAAGGTCGCGCTTAATATAGTTCACGTAGAAATCTCCTTGGGCTAATATTTGATATAATCTTATTTTAGCCAAAACATTAAAATAAGTCAAGACCTAAACACAGCGGAATGCTGCTTTGCAGTAACAGTCCAGCCCTAGAATATTCCGCAAGTAAAATCGTTCTGTGTGTGATTTTGCGAGTTGTGCAAAAGGAGGTTTTCATATAGTCAAAGAATAATTTTCACAAATAAGTTGCACTTTTTCTGTTTTTTCAGTATGATATTTAGGATGGCAGTATCCTAGTATGACTCAACTTAATTA
>DNJW01000020.1 GCA_003488965.1 Lachnospiraceae bacterium
CAGACCTTTTGGCACCCGAACCCTTATAGGAAACCTTGTCAGGCCTCTTTTTCTGTGGTAATATGGTGAGTGTTTCAGGGAAAGAGATTTATAGGCAGATAGGGACTATATAGAATTGGAAACGTTTTGAAAGATAGAAGCAGGGTAAGCGAGGAGTAAGATGAGGAACGAAGAGGAAGAACGGAAACATAAAAAGAAAAGAAAGAAGAAAAGTGTAAGGCATGCAGCTTCGAAAAGGAAAAAAGAAATGTCCAATGCGGAAAGAAAAAGAAGGCGCAGACGGGCAAGGCGCAGGACGGTTATCTTCCGGAGAACACTGGTTGCCTGCGTTGTTTTAGTACTTATTGGAGGAGCAGGATATATTGTCTGGAATCTTCCGGCTATTAAATTTAACAGACAGCTGAATGCAGGAATGGAGTATACGAAGGAAGCCGAATACGATGCGGCGATTGAGGCATATGAGGGTGCCCTTGAAATCGATGCCACATCCGTGGAAGCTTACCGCTGTATGGCAGGCGCATATCTGGATATGGAAGATGGTTCCCATGCAAAACAGGTTTTATATGACGGATGGAATACGACACAAGATGAAGGGCTTTTGCAGTATTACTGTACTGTGATACTGAATGAGGCGGTAGAGGAAATAAACAAGGATGCTGTCAGTCTGGAAACAATAGAAAAGATTGCCAGTGTTCTAGAGCAGAATGTTTTAAATGAGGAAGCCCTGGATTTAATTGATACGGCATGCAGCCGATGGATGGAAGCTGCGGATAAATCGGAATTTGATTTTGTATCCTATGGACAGATTATGGACCGGGTTACTGCTTTGTATGCATCTTCCGGGCTGGAGGAGTTAAAGGATGTGATTTCCCGTTTTGGATGGCTGGATGTAGAGGAACTGAAAGTACCTATGGAGCAGATAGATTCCTATTTAGGTATTTTGGAGAGTGCCAATGCTATGGCGGAAATGCCGGAAAGAAGCGAAATGATAGCATGTCTTTATAAAGTAAAGGAAATCCAGGCGGAGTTTGCGGAACTTTTTACGGAATTTGACGCAGGAAATTATGAGGCGGCAAAGGATTTTTTGGTGAAGGATTCTTATCTTCAGATTAGGGATGAATTTATCAATGGAACTATGGAATATTGGGACGGGGCAACTTATATTCCGGTAAGCCGGGAATATGTGGTCCTGAAACAGGCAGAGGGAAAATGCAGTTTTGAATTTCCGGATTATGAGGACAATGAAGAAAATTCCGGCATTATTACCGTATGGGGCAATGAAATGCTGGATAATGGAGTACAGCGTTCCAGTATTACTTACGAACCGGCAAAAGAAGGGGAAGATTATTATCCCCATACGGAATATGTCATCAGCTATATGTGCAGCAATGTACAGAAAAAGAATTCTTTTGTCTATGAAATGAACTATCACTTTGAGACCAGGGTATTGACACAGGAAGGGATGACAACCACCATGATTGGGGACTGGGGAGGTCCTTATCAGTGGCAGAAGACTTACTAGAAAGGTGAGAAATTTGAATACTTGCATTATAATAGGGGCCGGCGATCTGGCCCTTATGAATATTGAAATAAAAGAAGGGGATTTATGTATTGCGGCAGACGGCGGCTATGCCCATTGTAAAAGGCTTGGGATTTGCCCGAATCTTATTATAGGAGATATGGATTCCTTAAATGAAGAGTTGCGTGAGAATGTGGGAGAAATAGAAAGAAATTCACCGGAAAAAATTATCCGCCTATGTCCGGAAAAGGACGATACGGATACTTTGGCGGCCTTAAAGGCCGGTATGGAGCGAGGGTATAAAAACTACCGCCTATATGGGGCGATGGGAGGAAGGATAGAACATACCATTGCCAATATACAATGTCTGGTTTATTTAAAAAATCACGGGGCAGACGGATATATTTTGGATGAAGGCATCAGTATATCCGTTATAAAAGATGCTAAGGCGGTCTTTGGAAACAGGATGGAGGGATACTTGTCTCTTTTTGCCCTTGGAGAAAAGGCGGAGGGAGTGACGATTACAGGAATGAAATATCCGTTAAAAAATGCCACCATAACTAACGGCTATCCGATAGGAATCAGCAATGAATTTATCGGAAAGGAAAGCATGGTGGCAGTAAAAGACGGAATGCTGCTTATGGTTTTATCAAACCGTTAAAAGACTGCGTATCAATCAGTCACCTAAATCGTTTTTAACAGAAACTTCTGTTTTTCTTTCGTAGCATGAAAATGCTGCATCTACAAAAGATTTTTCCAGTTTAGGAGTAATAAGGCTTATGATTGGCACCAGAATCAGTCCGGCAATCATGGCAAAAGCGCCTGCATTGATGGGAGACTGAAGCAGGGCGGGGAAATGGCTTCGGAAAAGCATATTGCATACCATAAACCCGGAGCCGAAGATAAAGCTGACCCATGCTGCTGCGGCGGTGGTTTTTTTCCAGTACAGCCCATATAGAAAAGGGGCAAGGAAGGCTCCCGCAAGAGCTCCCCAGGATACTCCCATAAGCTGCGCGATAAAAGTAATATTTCCCTTATATTGTATGATGGCAATTATTACAGAAATAGCAATGAAGACGACGATGAGGATGCGGATGAAGAGAAGCTGTTTCTTTTCATCCATGTCCTTAATAATATGTCCTTTTAAAAAGTCAATGGTTAGCGTAGAGCTGGAGGCCATAACCAAAGAAGACAAAGTGGACATAGAAGCGGACAGAACCAGAATCACAACCAGACCGATTAATGCCGGAGAAAGATTAGAAATCATAGCCGGTATAACCGCGTCATAACCTTCGGAAGCGATGTCTACACTGCCGGAATATAGGCGGCCAAAACCGCCGAGGAAATAACAGCCGCCGGATACTACGATAGCGAATAGGGTAGAAATAATAGTTCCTTTTGAAATAGCCCTTTCGCTTTTGATGGCGTAAAACTTCTGTACCATTTGGGGCAGTCCCCAGGTTCCAAGGGAGGTAAGGATTACAACGCCTAAAAGGTTTAACGGGTCAGGACCGAAAAAGGATGCAAATACGCCGGGCTGTGAAGAAGCGGTTTCGTCCGTTACTGCGGCAAGCCGGTTTAAAGCCTCCAGAAATCCCCCGTTGGAATTTAAAACAGCCAAAATAACAGTGACAATGCCAAACAGCATAATAATTCCTTGTAAAAAGTCATTGATAGCGGTAGCCATATAGCCTCCGGCAATGACATAAATGCCGGTCAGGACAGCCATAATAACAATGCAGACAGTATAATCAATATTGAATGCCATACCAAACAGGCGGGATAAACCGTTGTAGAGGGAAGCCGTATAAGGAATCAGAAAGATAAAAACAATGACAGAGGCTCCGAGCTTTAACCCGTCATTATGAAACCGGCGTCCGAAAAATTCGGGCATAGTTGCGCTGTTGAGGTGCTGAGTCATGATACGGGTCCGCCTGCCCAGAATGACCCACGCCAGCATGGAACCGATTAGCGCATTGCCGATACCAATCCATGTGGAGGCGATTCCGTATTTCCAGCCGAACTGTCCGGCATAGCCCACAAAGATAACGGCAGAAAAATAAGAAGTGCCATAGGCAAACGCAGTCAGCCAAGGCCCCACGGTACGTCCGCCCAGCACAAAGCTGTTTACATCGGTAGCATGTTTGCGGCAGTAAAAGCCGATAACAACCATAACGGTAAAAAAAACAATTAACATTGCGAGTTTCAGTATCATAATATGTACCTCACTTATTTTGTAATATAGGAATTTGCTCTATCGAGCTGTAAAACGGTCCGTCCTTTAGCCCCGGTTCTGCGCAGCTACAAGGCTGGTACCGCAGTAGCGTTCTCTCAGTTTTGGCTTTTCGATTTTCCCGGTAGGATTTCTTGGAATATCGGCAAAAATAATCTTATGAGGACGTTTGTAACGGGGAAGCTTATGGCAGAATTCATTGATTTCTTCTTCCGTGCAGATTACCCCAGGTTTCAGTTCAATCACGGCAGCTGTAATTTCGCCAAGGCGTTTATCGGGAAGACCGATAACTGCTACATCATGGATTGCATTGTAGTTGCGCAGGAAGTCTTCAATCTGAACCGGATATATATTCTCGCCGCCGCTGATGATGACATCCTTTTTACGGTCTACCAGAAAAATAAAGCCATCTTCGTCTTCTTGTGCCATGTCTCCGGTATAAAGCCATCCGTCCTTAGAAAGAACTTCCGCAGTAGCCTCTTCATCGTTGTAGTAACAAGTCATAACACCCGGACCTTTTACCGCTAATTCCCCCACTTCTCCTTGGGATACAGTTTCCTTCTGTTCATTTACGATTTTAGTTTCCCATCCGTAGCCGGCTTTTCCGATAGCTCCGACTTTGTGGATATTTTCAACTCCCAAATGGACACAGCCAGGTCCGATGGATTCGCTCAAGCCGTAATTGGTATCATAGTCATGATGAGGAAAATAGGTTTTCCAATGTTTAATCATGCTTGGAGGAACAGGCTGGGCCCCGATGTGCATGAGACGCCATTGGGAAAGTTCATAATCTTCCAGTTTTATTTTTCCGCTGTCAAGGGCTTCCAGAATGTCTTGGGCCCATGGAACAAGGAGCCATACAATCGTACACTTTTCTTTGGAAACAGCATCCAGAATGTATTCCGGTTTCGTCCCTTTTAAAAGGATTGCTTTTCCGCCGGAAAGAAGGGAACCGAACCAGTGCATTTTGGCTCCTGTATGATACAGCGGAGGGATGCACAGGAAAATGTCCTCCTTTGTCTGCCCATGGTGGTTCTGCTCAACTTTACAGGAATGCATCAGGCTTTCATGGTTATGTAAAATAGCTTTAGGAAAGCCGGTAGTACCGGACGAAAAATAAATAGCGGCATCCTCTTCGTCAGACAGAGGAATAGAGGGCGACTGGCTGGAGCTGTTGGCGGTTAAGGAATTATAGTCTTCCGCAAAAGTCGGGCAGTTGTCGCCTACATAAAGAAGCAGTTTATTTTTTGTCAGGGAGTCCGCAATTTCCTCCACACGGCCGATAAATTCCGGTCCGAATACCAGTATATTTACTTCAGCCAGATTGACGCAATATTCAATTTCTTCCGGAGTATAACGGAAGTTGAGCGGAACGGCAAGGGCGCCTGTTTTTAGGATACCAAAATAAATAGGCAGCCATTCCAGGCAGTTCATC
>DNJW01000407.1:0-162 GCA_003488965.1 Lachnospiraceae bacterium
TTACAATAAATAAACTTGCTACCTTATCTGGTATTACACAGTCTACTGTTGACAATCTGATGAAAGGAAAAACCAAAAACCCAAAATTAAAAACCCTGCATAAACTGTCTGTCGGATTAAATATGACTGTTTCACAGTTGCTTGATTTTCCCGAAATGAATG
>DNJW01000407.1:468-4616 GCA_003488965.1 Lachnospiraceae bacterium
TGCTTGATTTTCCCGAAATGAATGAGACTGTTTTCGAAGACGAATAAGTGAAACTAATTAACGGCGCAGTAACCGTGCACCGTTAATATTGTTTCCTAAAATCTCCTATACTTTTAGCAGCTGCACATACAGATAAAAGGAGACTTTATATGACATATTCCGATGCAATCATTCAACGGCTGACTGGTTTATGCACTGAAAAAAATATTACGATAAATAAACTGGCTACCCTGTCTGGTATTACGCAGTCTACCGTTGATAACCTGATGAAAGGAAAAACGAAAAACCCAAAGCTGAAGACGCTGCATAAGCTGGCCGTTGGGTTAAACATGACGGTTTCTGAACTGCTTGATTTTCCCGAAATGAATGAAACTGTTTTTGAAGATGAATGATTAATTTATAACTGCTGCAAAAGATGCAGAGGTCTTTTTTATGTAATATCGGGTAGTGCAGATAGCTTGTGCCTTTACTTTTCCCCATATTCCAAAGCCAACGAGCCATTATAAATACTGGATTTTCGGATATTTTCAGCGGTTGAAAATTCACAAACGGGTAAAATTCAAGGACACAAAACTAATTACTGCACCTCCGCATATTGCCTGACAAAACCGTGTATTCTTCTCTACAAAATGCGGAGCTGCCATCTGCTCCGCATCGTTTTACACATATATAAATTCATTTAATACAATTTCCTCTGCCCTTGCCTTAATGCTATTCATTTTCCGCACCCAAAGCATCTGGTCTTGTTCCTTCAGCTGCTCTGTCACTCCCTCCAGCTTTTCCATCTGCTCCACAAGCAAATCATATCTTTCTTCTGCCTGTTCCTGTATCATCAGCAGATGCTTCTTTAATTCACCCGATAACAGCAAGCCCGAATAAATTCCCCTTCTGTGATTCCCCAAATAGGATTTCCGCATTAATCCGAACTTTCCCAGTTCCCCTTCCGGTTCCGGATCAGGAATCAGGTTCGGTATCAGATAATCTCCACACTTTTCATATGTTATGTTCATCGCATTTTTCCTCTCTTTCTTACAAACTCATTTCATGTTTCCGATCAGTCTTGGTTTTTTCCCGATTTTCTTTTTCAGTCCCTAAATACTGCCTTATGTTTTTCAGCTGCTTATCCGCTTCAGACGCTTCTTTTTCTGCTGTCTGGCATGTTTTCTTCAGCTTTGCTTTTTGTGCTGCCATTGCATCATATTCCGCCTGCATCTTTTCCACATTCATGGAAGCTGTTTTTATTCCATACCGCTTCAGCATATTTTCAGCTCCACCAAACAAAATGATCTGCGTTTCGTGTTTTCGGAAATAGGCATCCTGATCTTTGGCTTTCTCATATCCTCTCTGGTATTTCCTATTTGTCATATACTGTTTCGCATATTTAAGGATTTCCGCTTTGGTTTTCATCTCGTGTTCCAAATCCATAATCGCACTTCGTGATTCTTTAACTACAGCATTTTTCTTTGCTATTTTATGTTCCAGTTCTTCTATAGAACCGCCCTCCGCATAACTGGCTGCAGCAATTTTTAAATTCTGTATATCTGCCCAATGCTTTAATCCCGGACTCTCTTGGAACTTCCCTTTATCCGTATCAATCAAAGTCCTTTTTGCATCCGGTCGCTTTGGAAAAGGAACTCTCTTTCTTACAAGGGAATTACCTTGTGCTTTTACACGTTTTTCAATCCTCTCCCTGATTGATTCTTTCGTATATCCTTCACCGAAATTCTTCTCACTGACGCGCGTAAAACGGTTCTGTCCTGAAGCAGAAAATGATAAATATTTCAGCGCATTGTCTCCAAAGTTTCACCTTTCACCGCATATCCTTTTGACTGCATCCGGCAGATAAAATCGTCAAAGCTGTATGCTTTACAAATAGCATCGTCCATATCTGATTTCATCTGCGCTTTCCATGACTGCCCTTTTTTCTGCTCCTGCCACTCATAATGTGTCATGCCTTTTCGCCCTGACGGCACAATAACCGACAATCCATGTTCCCTGCACAGTCCGTCTGACAAATTCCGTATCTGCCTGTACGTACGCTTGCAGTCATTATATTTTTTATGTTCCACATTATCAACCGCACAGAAAATGATATGGTTATGACAATGTTCCTTGTCGATATGCGTTGCAATGACGTAACTGTATTTATTCTCTAACAGCTTGTCTGCAAGCTCTATTCCTACCTGATGCGCTGTATCAAAATCCACTTCTCCCGGCGCAAATGACTGAATCAGGTGGAATGCCTATTTATCACCCACACCGGAAGACTTTGATAATGCATCCATAAAATCATAATGTGCCGTTTCTATCCCACAGGCAAAAGAATCTATCAAAATCTGTCCATCCATTTTCTCCTGATTGCAGATATATTTTAATGCTTTCTGTACGGTTGCTTTGACAGCATGGATTCGTGTGTACGCCATACCTGTTTCATCAGCTCCTTTATTTCTTTCATATCTTCCTGATAGATATTACCCGTAGAATTTATCCTTGCCGCTATCTGGTTCAGGCTTTTACTAATCCTGCTCAGATTGATATTGTAGTCATGCAGCTCCGAATAATCTACAAAATAGGTATATCCGTATAAAATCAGATGCCGCAGATAATCATTTTTGCTCCTATACTCTGCATTTTTACACTTGGCATCTAAAATGTATTTCTCATCGTCATTCAGCCGGAGAATGACCTGATTGCCACGTTTCCGCTTTTCCATCTTTAACCTCCATTAGTTCATAAATTTACTAATAAGTTCCACTTCCCTCCTGCTCTGCCTTTTGTTGGAAATGCATTTCATAAGGGGTCAGGGGCTTTTCCCCTACAAGCGGATTGGATATCCAGTTTTCCTTTTTGGATATCCGAATCCAGTGCTTGCTATTCTACCCAAAATCTTAAACAAAGAGAGCAACAAGCCCAGAAACATATCTCCTGATTTCTTTGGACAGCTCCTAAAATCAGCCATTTTCCCGGCTTATTGCCCTGTCTGCTAAAACTGCTCTTATTTCTGCTACTTTTTCCTCAAAACAAATCCTCCAGTGCATCTAGCACATCTTCTCTGATTTTTGGCAGATGATTGTCCTCTTTTTCTGCTAATTTCCCTATTTCCGCCGCAGACAATGCACTCTGCCCCTGCAGCAGATTCCCCATCTCGCTTCTGAAACGCTCCCAATAGCTTTCGGACATCTCCGCTTTATTCTCTGCATCTGTATCTTCAAAATAGCGGATTAGCGACTTGATGATGACCTTAGAATAGGACTTTTCAACTGACCTATCCATCGTCTGCATATAATCCCAAGCCTTTTTATGTTCCTCTTTATCCAGATTAAAACGGATGTTGATGTCCTTAATCATGATGCCTTTCCTCTGTTCTGTGTCCGTTTCAATGTCTGTAATGCCAATACTTCATACCCTTTTGCTGTTGCACAGATATCCTGAATAATTACTACCCTATTGGCATCATACTCCGCAAAATTCCTTACCAGACAGCCCCCGCCGCCTATCACATACAGTTTCATCAAATCCGGATTATAGCCATATTCCCGCAGTTTACTGAATGCCTGTTTAACATAGTCCTTTGCCACTTCTGAAACTGCCTGTATGTACTGTTCGGGAATATCCGCAGTTCCTTTCCGAAATACTTCCTCAATAATGTGATCCGGAACCTCACACTGACAGTTTCGCATAACCTCGTTTCTTGCCTTTTTCATACACTGGTACACTCCAAACTGCTCTGTGAAAATTTTTCCTGCTAAAGGCTTCCCATTCTGCATAAATGCCACATTCATTGTTCCGTTGCCAATATCCGCCAGCACCGTATTTCCTCCGGTATCTCCGTCATAATTGATAAATGCGGCATATCCCTGTGGATGAATGGAAGCATCTGAAATAACCACATGATAAGACTCTCCGTTATATTTGAAACGTACATCCTTTTCACACAGCAGATACTCCCGAAAACTTTCTTTCTGCTCCTTTACCCAGAACAACGGCACTCCTGCGGCTAAATGGATAACTGCCCCATTCATTCCTCTGAATTTGAGTTCTTCTGCAATCGCCGCAAGCGTTAATATCCAATAATCCTCATCATGGATTTTCTGTACCTGAAACTCCTTATGACCGCCGCCGATTCCGTATTCTTTTCCTTTGTACTC
>DNJW01000090.1 GCA_003488965.1 Lachnospiraceae bacterium
AAACAGAAATTTGTTATGCCGTTTACTATAACTTTCATGCCGCATGATATTATTATGCCATTTTTTTTGGAAATTATAAATTTATGCAAATTCTTTTATACAATTTACCGGTTGCTGTTCACACATTACTTGTTGGCTGCGCGGACAACAAGCAACGTGTGAACAGGAACGTTTACTACGCTCTCTTCCGCTCCGGCAGCTGCACTAAAATAACTGCCGCAAATACCAGCGCACAGCCGCATAACTCCTTTACCGATAAAGCCTGCCCCAATATCGCCCAGCCAGCCAGCACGGAAACCACCGATTCCATGCTTAAAATCAAGGATGCTACTGTCGGATCCAGATTTTTCTGTCCGATAATCTGCAAAGTATATGCAACCCCGCAGGACATAACACCTGCATACAAAACAGGTATCATACCCGTGAAAATCTGACTCCAGGAAGGACGTTCCGTCACGAATGCCCCCAAGATGCAGATTATCCCCGCCGTATAAAACTGGATACAGGAAAGCGCCACTCCATCGGTTTTAGGGGAAAAATAATCAATCACAAGAATATGTATGGAAAAAATAATGGCACAGAGACAGACAAATGCATCCCCTCTCCCAATGGAAAAACTCTCGTTGATGCAAAGCATATACATTCCTGCCGCCGCCGCCACTGCCGCTATCCATACCTTCCCCTGCACCCTTCTATGCAGAAACAAGCCAAGAACCGGCACGATAATAATATAAAGCGTGGTAATAAACCCCGCCTTTCCCACCGTAGTATACATAATGCCAATCTGCTGGCTCAAAGACGCAAAACAGATGGCAAGCCCGCAACAGACTCCGCCCTTTAACGTCAATGCCGGCGGAAGCTCCTCCGGTGTGTTTTTCTTTTTCCGTATTCTGATACAGACCAGGGGCAAAAGCACCGTACCTCCAATCAGGAAACGGACGCCGTTAAAAGTAAACGGTCCCATATAATCCATCCCTACGCTTTGAGCTACAAAAGCCACGCCCCATATGCAGGCTGCCAGAAACAAAAGCAGGCTGCTGCCGATTGCTGTTTTTTTCATTGCCGCCAAATCCCTGCCTTTCCATAATCTGCCGACATAATTTCCGTAACGATATCTCTGATTTCCTTTCCCTCGCAGTCCAAAACAATGTCCGCATATTTCTCGTAATAAGGAATTCTTTCTTCATATAAGTCCCGCAGAGACTGCCCTTTTCGGACTGCCACGCCCCGCTCATTTAAATCCCCCAGCCGTTTCTCTACTGCCGGATAAGAAAGCTTTAAATAAACTATAATACCAATCCTGCCTAAATGCTCCATAGCTTCCCGCCCGTAAATTACGCTTCCGCCGGTAGCGATTACGCTCTTTTCCACATGCAGGGAAGCATTTACTTCATTTTCCACTGCAAGAAAACCATCAATGCCCTGTGTCTTAATTATTTCATGCAGAAGCATTCCCTGCTTTTCCTGAATCACAATATCCGAGTCCACAAAACGGTAGCCGAGGCGCTTTGCCAGCACCACGCCCACCGTACTTTTCCCTGCACCCGGCATACCGATTAACACAATATTATTCATGGTATGCCGTCACTTCCACTTCACAAAGCACATTTTTAGGAAGCTGCTTTACCGCCACACAGCTTCTTGCCGGTTTTCCTGTAAAATATTTTTCATACACTCCGTTAAATGCTGCAAAGTCACCCATATCCGCCAGAAAACATGTAGTCTTCACCACATCTTCATATCCGTAGCCGGCCGCCCCGAGAATCTCCCCTACATTCTTCATAACCTGCTTTGCCTGCTCCAAAATATCTTCCCCTTTGATATCCCCCGTTGCCGGGTCAATGGGAATCTGTCCCGATGCAAACAAAAAGGGGCCTGCTATAATCCCCTGGGAATACGGTCCAATCGCCGCCGGTGCCTTATCAGTAGATACTACTTTCTTCATTTTCTTTTCCTCCATTTCTGCACGGCTTTATTGTGCATGAATTGAAAATTTTTAATTTTCAATCTTTTCCTCCATTTCATTCTTCAAACTCAGCCATGACATAAAAGCCTCTTTCATTCTCGATAATCTTCTTAACAACGCCCTCTCTTGCCAGCATACGCTCACGAAACGGATAATTTCCGGACATAGCAAGGGAAGGGTCTATCGTATAATAGTAATTGCTGGGAAGGACGCCTTCCGTTACCGTTACTCTGTCCCCTTCCTTTAAAAGCCCCCGCCTCTCCATCTTAAACTCCATTTCCCTTATACTCATACCCTTCCTCCAATCCTTCTCCGTTTCCGCTGTCACTTATTTTACTAGGACTTTCCTTTTTTTTCAATATCTTTCTGCCATTTGAGATTCCCCATTTTCCCGCTACAGCTGCCAGCCTTGACAAAGCCTTTCAGAAAAATTACAATAATTGTAATTACAATGAGCTTGGTGACATACCACTTTTTAACAAAAATACATATAATAGGAGGATTTTTATGGCAGTATACAAATGCAGCATATGCGGTGCGATTTTCGATGAAGAAAAGGAAGGGAAAAAACTGTCGGAATTAGACGGATGTCCGGTATGCAGACAGCCTATTTCCAAATTCGAGCTTTTAGAAGAAGAAAAAGAACCGGAAGCATCCGCTCCGGTTCATGGGGAACTGGCCTATGACCCGCAGTACATACGGCATGACAAAAAGAGCCGCTACATGGAAGAAATCCATGAAATAGCTGTTACCGGCAAAAGCATTGACGGGGCTATGGGAACACAGATGCCTATGCCGGGATGGGACGACATCCTGCTTTTGGGCGCACAGTTAAACCCGGCACCGCTTCTGGACACCGATCCGGTAGAAACCAAAACGATAATAGGGAAACATGCCCGCAAGCCCATGGTTCTTGAAAGCCCGGTGTATATTTCCCACATGTCCTTCGGAGCCCTTTCCCGGGAAATCAAAGTGGCATTGGCTCAAGGCAGCGCTATGGCAAAGACCGCTATCTGCAGCGGAGAAGGCGGCATACTTCCCGAAGAAAAGGAAGCCGCTTATAAATATATTTTTGAATATATTCCAAATAAATACAGCGTCACTGTTGAAAATCTGAAAAGCTCCGATGCCATTGAAATTAAAATCGGCCAGGGCACAAAACCGGGAATGGGCGGCCATTTGCCGGGAGAGAAAGTGACCCCTGAAATTGCGGCTCTCAGAGGAAAAAATCCGGGCGAGGATATCCAGAGCCCAAGTAAATTTGCGGAAATAAACTCAAAAGAAGATTTGAAAAAAACAGTGGATACGCTCAGGGAACTCTCCGACGGCCGTCCAATAGGCATTAAAATTGCCGCCGGAAGAATTGAGCGCGACTTGGAGCATTGCGTATATGCGGAACCTGATTTTATTACCATCGACGGCCGCGGCGGTGCAACCGGCTCCAGCCCGTTCCTGCTCCGGGAATCTACATCCGTACCGACTGTCTTTGCATTGCACCGGGCAAGAAAATACTTAGATTCCGTTCACTCGGATATTTCCCTTGTGATTACAGGAGGTCTCAGGGTATCCTCCGATTTTGCCAAAGCACTGGCTATGGGCGCCGATGCCGTTGCCATCGCCAGTGCCGGACTGATTGCCGCAGCCTGCCAGCAGTACCGCATCTGCGGAACAGGAAACTGCCCCGTAGGAATTGCCACCCAGAAACCGGAACTTAGGGAACGGCTGAAAACAGATGCCGCCGCCCGGAGAGTGGCCAACTTCCTTAACGTATCGTTAGCGGAACTGAAAACCTTTGCCCGGATTACAGGACATCATTCCGTACATGACCTGAATGTCAGCGACTTAGTAACCCTGAATCGGGATATTGCCGAATATACAGATATTCCCCATGCAGGAATGAGCAGAAATTAAACAAAAAACCGCAATCCTGCCATTTGCGTCCCTTTTCGGACCGCAGATGACGGGATTGTCAATTTCCGGAAAACAGAGCAAAGAACTGTTCAAATATATTTCCGCTTGTTGACTGCGGAAGTCTATATTTCTCTAAGCACAGCTTTTTAAGCACAGCTTTTTAAACACAGCTTTCAATCACTACCCCATGGGCGATTCCGGGCACTGTCTGTCCCTCGTTAAAGCTGGTCTTGCTAAGCAGCGCCCCCGTGGGTACAAAAAGCACTCTCTTCCATACCCCTTCTTCCACTTTCTTCAAAATATAAGCCGACAGCGTTACTGCACTACAGCCGCAGCCGCTTCCTCCGGCATGAGTATCCTGTTCTTTTGCATCATATATTTCAATGCCGCAGTCCATATGCTGCCCGGCAATATCTACATCCTTTTCGTTCAGCAAATCAATCAGGGCATGCTGCCCGACGCTTCCCAAATCGCCGGTAATAATCTTGTCATAATCCGAGGGTTTCCTTCCAAAATCCTTTAAATTCTGATAAATTGTATCGCAGGCCGCCGGTGCCATGCAGGCTCCCATATTCATGGAATCCTTCAAACCGTAATCCATAATTTTCCCTGTCGTCAGCCCCGTAATTTTTGCCCTGGATTTCTCTCCCTCCGTACCGCTCAGAACAAAAGCGCCGCTGCCTGTCACCGTCCAGGAAGCAGACAGCGGCCTTTGGTTTCCATATCCCAAGGGAAAACGGAACTCCTTCTCCGCACTGGCAAAATGACTGGAGGTTACACACACCACTTGTTCCGCATATCCCGCATTGACTGTCATCGCTCCCATACTCAGCGACAAACCGCAGGTGGAACATGCGCCGTACAGCCCCACAAGGGGTATTTCATAACCCGCCAGACCGAAACTGCTGGCAATGGACTGTCCCAGCAAATCTCCGGCAAACAGATAACGGATATCCTCCTTTTTCAGCCCTGCCTTTCCCAATGCCAGATACACCGCGTCCTTTTGCAGACTGCTTTCCGCCTCCTCCCAGGAAGCACAGCCGAACATATCATCCTGTCCGACCATATCAAAAAGCTCCGCCAACGGACCTTGTCCCTCTTTCGTCCCGACTACACTGGCACTCTCCCTGATAAAAACAGGATTTTTCAGCTCTATACTCTGTTTTCCCAACATCTCGGCCGCTTTTTTTTCCTGACTCATACTATACCAAGCTCCTTCCAACTCTTTATAAGGTCGTCCTATGCTTCCTATAGTATTGCCGTTTCTCTACCGTTCAATTCCATGTTCCAGTAAAAACTGCTTCCATATTTCATAATATTTCGCTTTTAAATGCACTTCATCAATCGTATATTCTGCATTCAGATTTCCTTCCGCATCACATACCGCTTCGTTCACATCAATATAAAAAATATTCCTGTTATCCGCCAGCCGGGCGATGGCTGCATTTTTTTCTTCAATATTTTTATTGTTAAAAATCGGGTCTTCCGCATCCTTGCTTCCCGTCACCTTCATAATCCCTTCCACAAAAATAACCGCGTCCGGCTGCAGTTCCCGTATCCGGTCCACAACCGCCTTGTATTCCTCCATAAAGGTTTCCGTAGTTCCCGTTCCCATTTCGTTAATTCCCAGCATCAGATATACTTTGCCATACTGTTTCCGGGTCAGAGCCTCCTCCGCCGTGATTTTCTTCCCCGTTTCCTCATCCCTTGCCAGCGGTTCGGTAAATACATTATATATGGTAAGCGAAATTTTTGCATAAAAATCCGCCCGTTCTTCTATTCCGCCGTACTCAAACAATCCCACTGTCCTGGAATCCCCGATAAACGCCGCATCGTTAAAATAATCTTCGGTCACAGTCTGGAAATCATAGGTTTTTTCTTCTCCCAATGACCGTTCCTGTGCAGCTTTCTCCCACTCTCCTGGGGAATCATCCTTTTCCGCTGTTTTTCCCGATGTTTCGTCCGTTTCCTGACCGGCGGCAGCATCCCCGCTGTCTTTGGTATTTTCTTCCATTTCAGCTGCCAAGGAGCCTTCCCTATCCTTAGGTGCGGCATTCTTCTTTGCAAACGCTTCCAAGGCATTTTCCCCGTCCTTATACCGGATGCTCTGCCCTCTGTCCCTGTTCTGCACTAATGCTAATAAACTGCCGGGAAATTCATCTTCTCCCATTCCCAGATTGCCCGCTGCTTCCCATGGGGCCGTCCCTTTTGCCGCTCCTTCCATTACCAGCGCCAGAAAGGGCCTTTTTACAATATCAAACTCGTACTCTTTATATATGGAAAATCTGCCGCATATTCCTGCCAATGCAAGCAAAAGCCCGCTTGCCGTCAGGCATAGGAATACCGGACATTTTTTTATAAAATTCATAACCGCACCTGCTTTACCGAACGTTTTAAAATTTTAAATATGCAAAAGGATTGCTTTCCATGCTGACAATACAATAAACAGATATCCAAAAAACCGCCACCGTTAACAGTACTGCCAAAGGGTGTTTTCTATGTTTTTTCAAAAAACCGGAAACTGCCGGAATGCACCAGGCCACTCCCAGCAGCAGATAATGCCAATACATTCCGAGATATTTCAATATATCATGAGGGTTCACGGCAATCCCGCCTCCTGCAAAAGGGAACATCCGCCCCAAGTACAGCCACAGCTGACCCAAATCAGTCACCGCAAAAAGCACCCATGTAACCGGGATAAATAAAAGCGTATAACACCGTCCTGCCAAAGGAAATTTTGCAAACAGTTTTCCCAGCCAAAGTTTCTCGATTGTAATCAGCAGAAACAATACCAGCCCCCAAATCACAAAATTCGGGCTTCCCCCATGCCACAAGCCGGTCAAAAGCCATACTGCCAAAAGATTTCTGACTGTTCTGGTCATTCCGTCCCGGCTTCCTCCCAAAGGAATATAAACATAATCCCGAAAGAAGCTGCCCAGCGTCATATGCCAGCGCCGCCAGAATTCACTGATGCTTTTCGAAGCATAGGGACTGTCAAAGTTTTTAATAAAGGGAAATCCCAACATGACACAAATGCCGGATGCCATAAGGGAATATCCCCAGAAATCGAAATACAGCTCCATGGAATAGGCTCCTGCCCCCAGCCATGCCAGCGGGGTAGATATGCTCTCATAGCCTATCATATGGATATCCTTCCATAAAATGGCCAGCCGGTCCGCCAGAAGCACTTTTGTCCCAAGACCGGCCGCAAAATATTGCAGTCCCTCTTCCAGCTTTTCCCAGGAATACTCCCTCTCTTCCATAAGAAAACTGCCCTCATGAAAACGCATAATCGGTCCGGACACAATCTGGGGAAACATCGTAAAATAAACTGCCGTCCTCTTAAAGGTTGGCAGCTCTGTCATCTCTTTCCGGAATACATCCGCCTGAAAGGATATCATCTTAAAAATATAAAAGCTTAGCCCCAGAGGAAGTATGCTGTTTCCCAGAAAGACCCCCAGCAGTTTAAATACTGCCAGCAGTCCCACATCCATCACCAGCACCATAACAAGCCGGTCTTTCCGGCACTTTCTCCCTCTGCGGGTATCCCTGCAGGAATATATTTTCTTTGCAAAAAAATAATTCAGCCACACCATTACAAGCAGAAGCAGCACATAGTACGGCTCCCCCATTGCATAAAACACAAGACTGCCAAGCAGCAGCGCAGTATTTCTGTATTTTTTCGGTGTTATATAATAAACGGCAAGAAATGCCGGAAAAAAACGGAAAAGAAATTCTAAACCGGTAAACACTACCATGTATATCAATCCTATTCTTTTGAAATTTATCCTATGTAATATTTTATTGTATCATCAAGGCACACCAATCACAATAGGGATTTTATGTATGTAATTTTTGTATCATAAAAAGCATCTGGATTTCTATCTTCAAATGCTTTCTAATCTCTTATTTGCTCTATTTAAATCAAATCGCTATGTGTTCCTGTTCTTGCCGCATTTGCACTTGGACTTCCATATCCTTATCTGTTGCAACCGATAACTGCATAACTCTAACTTCATGCTCTAACTATAAACCATATTTCCAATAGCTTCCTCAACAGCAGCATTTAAACTCTTCCCATGTTCGATTGCATACACAGCAATATTTCGATGAAGCTCTGGGCTGATCCTAACATTGAATGTCCCCTTGTAAGGCTGTTCAGGCTCTACATTCCGCTCTTTACAGTCCGCTAAATATTCATCAATCACATTTTGGAAATCATGCTCTAATTCCCTAACAGAATCTCCTTCATAAGATAATAAAGACTTTATTCCAATCACCTTTCCGAAAAGGCAGCCATCCTCTTTTGAATATTCCACTGTACCGTTATAATTTTTGTACGACAGCAAATTACTCATAACAAACCATCCTTTCTCAGCTTTTCTATTACCTGATCCATTACATATCTCTTTAATGTTCCGCTTGGATGCGGCTTATGGAAGTTTATCACTTCATTACTTCCATCTTTTATAAATTTTACTCCTGATCCAGTCCCACTTCGTTTTAACCGGTATCCGAAATATGATAGCAAAGACTCCATTTCATCAAAAGTAAAATCTTTTGGTTTCTTTAGCAGCCTATCTATCAGCTTATCCTTCTTGCTCATGGTATTTCTCCTTTATATATAATATACTGCTTTGCCAAAAAATATGCAACTATAAATAGTTGCTGTTCGTATATGCTGTAAAAGGCACTAACTTTCCTTTACAAAATCTTTTCAAAAATATTACAAATATTTATTGTTTATTTAATTTATATTACATATATTTGTTTTATATACGTACATATTGCTATCCTTTGTGGTATTATTTTCAATAAAAAGTACAACACATTGAAGTGAGGAGGAATCGAATTGACAAACGTTCATGTTAAAATTAAAAATCTGCGGGAAGAAAGCCACCTCAAGCAGCGTCAGGTCGCCGATTACCTTGGCATCTCCCAGCAGGCATATTCTTACTACGAACTGGACAAACGCGAGCTTCCTTCCAGGCATGTAGTCAATCTGGCCAAGCTGTATCATGTAAGCACCGACTACATACTGGGTATGGAACCGGAACGCGCCGGGTCCTATGACTTGAATGCCACCTTTGTCCAAGGCATTCCGCTCAAAGATGTCCTTATCAGTCTGCGGAAACTAAGCCCCAGCGGGAAAGCGGATATGATGAAATATTTATCTTATCTAAACAGTATCCAGTCATAGCCGGCGCATAGGCACAGTACTGGATGGAGGAAAGGATATAGGATACTTTATGACGATAACAATATGGGATGATTTCGATTTGCAGAAGATAGCCGCCAGCGGCCAATGC
Organism: Lachnospiraceae bacterium; assembly: GCA_003488965.1. Taxonomy (GTDB): domain Bacteria; phylum Bacillota; class Clostridia; order Lachnospirales; family Lachnospiraceae; genus Kineothrix. Next base: position 9,187 of record DNJW01000090.1, read on the forward strand.
TTCCGCTGCCGTCAGATAGATAACATGTACCGGTTCATCACCGGCAAAAATATCATCTATTTGAAGCAGAAATCAGCTGCCGAATATGATATCAGCTGCACTTTGGACGAATGGGAAAACGTTGATTTCCTTCATTATTTCCCAGCGCAAAAGCATTCCTGCCATCAAGAAATCGATAGAGGCCCTTGCCAAGCTGCAGGGAGAAGCGCTTCATACCGCCTATGAGGATGTCTATACCTTTCCAACCGCCCTTGCCTTATCGGAAGCCGAAGACTCCGCGTTATCCGATTGCGGACTGGGCTATCGCATCCCCTATATCAAACAGACTGCCTCCGCTGTCCATCACGGTCATACACTGTTAAAGGACTGGGATTCACTTGACGATATGTCTCTTCTGTCCATGCTGAAAACCTTTCACGGCGTGGGGGACAAGGTGGCCAACTGCGTCATGCTGTTCGCTTATGGCAGAACAGCAAGCGTACCTATTGACACATGGATTCATAAAATTATTGCAGAAAAGTATGAAGGGCAAAACCCTTTTCCGGCCTATGACGCCAATGCAGGAATTATGCAGCAATATGCTTTTTATTACATACAGAAGAATAAATCGTTGTTCTAAGTCTGGCTTTCATCCCTTTCACATAAAGAAGCTCTTTAGCAGATGGAGCATTGAATCAATTTATTATGTCGGTTAAGCAATGGGTTTCACGCACAAATTCAAAGGGCATTGCCGCAAAAGCGGGACGGTATGGCGGAACATACGCATATAAAGATATTGCG
>DNJW01000301.1:0-4012 GCA_003488965.1 Lachnospiraceae bacterium
AAACGCAGCAGACGCTAGGTTCGAAAGAACCTCACCAAGCGCTGGCGTTTTTTGAGAGGCTCCTTAAGAAATAGGCGCTCTGGCTGCGCTAGGCCGTTGGAAGGCTGGACTATTGGAAGCTGGCTATTGAAAAGCTGGCTATTGAAAAGCCAAGATGTTGAAAGTCTTTCTAGCAAACTTTAGTCTAAAATGATGTATCGGCATAACATAAGAAAATACCATAACTTCCATTGATACTTCCTATTTAATGAAACACCACTTTTTTTCTTTTTTATTATAAACTAAAATCTCTTGTTTTCTTAATTTCTTGTATTTCCCTTAAAATAGTTGCTCTTGACAATCCATAGTTTTGAGCAATATCCTCCACCTGAATTATTTAGCAGTTCTTTTAAATCCCGGATTGGCGGTACTTCGTATAACGCATATGGTCTATTTTCCACATTACACCTCCAGATATCCGAGTCCACGGAAATAGTTTATATATCCTCTTATATATTCCATATCCGTTTCATTCCACTCAAATCCTGCTTTCTTCAGAAACCAGACAGTGAAATCATTTACGATTCGGATATTGCTGTCATATACGAGTCTGCCCTGCTCATCCATATCGTTCTGCAATGCTTCGAAGATATATTCCGTACCCGTGTTTTGCATGGTCTTCTCCAATGCCCTGCCAAACTCCGCACCGTCTGCTACTTTCATAGCGATTCCAATCTCATGTACCACTTCCAGAAACCGGTCAAAATAAATCGGACGATTACTGTTTAAGTGGAAGATACACTGCTTGTCTGCATACCAGGCAATCTTCACGATTCCTTCCGCCGTCAGGTCTACCGGAGAAAACTCCGAATATAGAGGCATCAAATAATCCGGAAACAGTCCGAATTCCAGAACCGCCTTCACTCTTGTGAGAAAAGCATTCTGCGTATAATTAGGCTGAAATTTATAATCCGAAACACGGTTGGTCAGATTACCCACGCGGATTACTTTTGCATCCAAACCTTCAAGCATTGCGTCATAGACTACTGTTTCCGCCTCAAATTTGCTGTGAATATACACATTATCCAGAGGCTGTTCAATATATAGGGAGGTCTCATCAAAAAACTTTTCCTCCTCTGAGCGGTATGCCGTAAAATCATCCGCCATACTGTTTCCGCTGACACTCAACGTAGAAATATGAATTAACTTAGCTTCTGCCGTCTTCGCATAATTGACAATATGACGGGTTCCTTCCACATTCACACGATGAAAATATTCATAGGAGCCATAATGGCTGACGCTCGCCGCCGTGTGAATCACTGTCTGCACATCCTCCGGCATATTTTCTGACAGATTCTCGCTTTCAATATCCCCCTCAATCAGAATAATCCGCCTGTCAAACTCCGCATCGTACTGATTTCCAAAATAGTACTGCAAAATTCTGCGTACTCTCTCATGACTGCCTCTCTTTTTCTCACTCCGCACCAGACAATAAATCTTCCCTGTTTCTTCCCGCATCAGACAGTCCAGCACATGGGCTCCCAAAAAGCCGGTTGCTCCCGTCAGCAGAATATTCCCCAAGGCCTTCTTCTTTGGTACAAAGGATTCCTCAATTCTGTTTTTCTCAAAAAGTTTCTGATATTTATCAAAATCGGAAGCCTTGTAATTTACCTTTGAGGACTCTCCTTTTTCAAGAAAATCACATAAAAGCTGTACCGTAGGATAATCGAACACATTCTGCAGGGAAAAATCTATTCCCATACTGTGGGCTTTGGCCGTATATTCAATTGCTGTCAGACTGTCTCCCCCATGAGCGAAAAAGTCATCCTGTATTCCCACACGCTCCATATGAAGCAGTTCTTCCAGCAAGTGACACAATGTCTTTTCAGCTGCTGTCACCGGGGCAATATACGCTGTCGTCTGTCGATTGAATACCGGTGTGGGCAGATTCTTTCTGTCTGTTTTTCCGCTGGGTGTCATGGGCATAGCATCAAGGTGCATGAAGAAATTGGGAATCATATACTTTGGCAGCTGTTTTGATAAATGCTCCCGCAACTTTTTTTCATCAATTTCCTCTTTCGCAGTGTAATAGCCCACCAGATACTGGCGGTTATCCCCATCACGTTTGTCCGCAGCAGCAGTCAGTTCAATTCCTTCCATGGTTCCCATTACACTTTCAATCTCGCCAAGCTCAATGCGAAGCCCACGGATTTTCACCTGTGTATCTATACGTCCAAGATACTCTATCTCTCCGTCTTCACGCCAGCACGCAAGATCGCCTGTATGGTACAAAACTTTTCCATGGTGATTCTCCTCCGTGGCAAAGGGATTTGGCACAAAGCGTTCGGCAGTCAGTTCCGGGCTGTTAAGATATCCTTTCCCTACGCCCTCTCCGGCTATACAGAGTTCTCCTGCTACGCCTATTGGGAACGGATTGCCATTGATGTCAAGAATGTATATTTGGGTGTTGGCTATTGGTTTGCCGATAGTGATATCATCGCTATTAACCTTTTTAAAGGTAACCCCAATTGTTGCTTCTGTTGGACCATATCCATTAAAAACAGTTGCGTTTGTATATGCTGATATTTCCTGATATAAATCATATGTAAATTTTTCAGCACCAATCATGATTACGTTTATTTTTTTTAAAGCCGCTTTTAAAGAATCATCATTTAACAGCATTCGCATTTTTGTTGGAGTACATTGTAAAATGTCTATCGAATTTCGCTGAATCAGCTTTGCAATATAACGTGGTGAGATTATTTCATCATCGCTAGCCAAAGTTATACTTTTCCCATTCAATAATGACATAAATATTTCAAAAATAGATATATCAAACGTAAAGACTGTACCAGCTAACATCATATTCCCATTCTCAATTGCGTGATATTGATATATACTTTTTTCATTGTTGCTAATAAAATTTACAAGATTATAGTGCAGAATCTCTATCCCTTTTGGAGTTCCTGTAGTTCCAGAAGTATATAATACATAACATCTGTCTTTCGAACTACTTACACTTGCCATCTTTTCAATATTGTAATTAAAGTCAAATGTCTTTAAGGAAATTTTATCTATCAGTAATTCGTCAGTATACCCATATTTCAGCACAAGCTTAGCATCGGCATCCTTTATCATATATCTAATTCTATCCGTTGGATTGGACGGGTCTATTGGCATATACGCCCCACCGGCCTTCAATATCCCCAACATTGCCATTATCACATGCCAGCTCCGCTTTGCAATAATCGGCACCACATCATTGGGCTTTACCCCTTTTTCCCGCAGGAAATGCGCCAGTGAGTTCGACATCTCATCCAACTGCCTATAAGTAAATTTTTTATCCTCAAACACCAGAGCTATTTTATCCGGTGTTTTCTCTGCCTGTTCCGAAAACAGTTCGTGAACACATTTATCTCTGGGATATTCAACATAGGTATCATTAAATTCACAGACAACTTTTTCCCATTCCTGCTTTGGGATAATATCTATATTTCTGATCAGTCCAGTGAGTCCAGTGTCGTTTTCCGTTATCTGTTCAAGAATATATTCCAAACGGTTTATGATGTAATCAATTTCCTCTTCCTGAAATACCTCCGTCTGAAAATCCACATTTAGGGTGTGACTGCTGTTCCCGTCACGATTGTCTATGTGCAGAACAAAAGGAACTTCACTGTAACCATTGGAGTACCATTTTGTATCTGCCTGTGTATCCGTTTTCGCATTTTGATAGCTTACCATCACATTGTATAAATTCCCAGAAATTTTATGTTTTTCCCGGAGATATTGTAAAATATTTGCATAGGGATATTTCTGATGGCGGAATATATTCATATGCTCCCTTGTAATCTGTTTTGCCAGCATTAACCCCGTCATATCTTCTGATAACATCAAAGTGAGGGGCATAGTTGAGATAAACATCCCGGCAATCTCTTTTTCTCTGGCATTGCTGCGGTTCAAGACGGGAACACCAATTGTAATTGTTGAATTTCCAGGGTTGATTTTATACAGATAAATGATAAGCGCTGTTTCA
>DNJW01000301.1:4249-9761 GCA_003488965.1 Lachnospiraceae bacterium
ATGATAAGCGCTGTTTCAAACAAAACGGCAGGCGTCACTGAATTTGCTTTACAGAAAGTATTTATTTTTTGTTCCAAAAACAAGGGCAAAGTTCTGGTAGTTCTTCTCGCCTCAATAGAGGTCAATGAAGCGGAGCGCAATTTCATCAGGCTTTCCTGTGGACAGACATTATATTTTTCTTCCCAGTACTTTCTATCTTTGATATAACGCTCCGAGGTCATGTAATCCGTTTCAGAGTGTATGTAATCAACATAATCTGCCTTTAGCAGGGAAATATTTTCTGCATTCTCTATATTCCCAGCCAGTTTATGATATGCTTCATCCAGTTGTTTTGCCATAAGCCCAAATGTCCACGCATCTGATATCAAGTGACTTAATAATACCAGAATACCACTTCTGTTTTCCACATAAAATACCACAAAACGATACAAAAACTGCCCTGTTAGTTCTAAAGGCTCCCTGGCAAATTTTTCTGCATAACTGTTAAATTCCACCATAGATGAAAAGAACATTACTGGAATATCCTCATTTATTGTATCTGCTACATACTGTTTGGGCACTTCTCCTTCGTAAAACCGCAATCGGATGCCGCTCTGGTTAATGATAAACTGTTTGATTGCCTGTTGCATAAACATACTGTTACGCTTTTCATTATAAAAAGTAGCCCCACACAAATTTGCAATGGCAGTATCGCTGTAATATGTCTGTAAATTCCAGATATTTTGTTGTGGTGTTGTTAAATCATAATATTTCATTTTGCCCTTCGTTTATATTTTCTCCAAATTTCTATTTTGCAATCTATACATTGCAATTATATACTTCGAACGCATTAAAATCAATAAAATGCAATTTATTTATTGCAAATCATTTTATTGGAGTTTACTTTATGGTTCAAAAAATAAAACAGGATATTTCACTTGGCAGCAATATCCGGAAGTTGCGAAAACAATCTCATCTTACACAAGAACAAGTTGTTGCCCGTTTACAGCTACAAGGCATTGAAATTTCCCGCAGTAGTTATTCACAAATTGAATGTGGCACTTACAGTATCCGTGTATCAGAGTTTCTTGCACTTGCCGAACTTTTTCATGTTGACTTTAATGCTTTTTTTGAAAATCTGCAAAATGAAGATACCCAACAAAAGGATTAGTACATCACTATATTTTTCCTATTATCTTTCTTCTTACCATTTCATAGCATCCGCCAACTTTGTCAGCAACGGAAAATCATGCAGAAAAAACTCTCCATTATGGCACAGTTAGCTGGATATGATTTCATCACAGAAACCGCAATTATCAAACTCGAAGCAAGCACTCGTTTTATTCCCGATTATGAGGTCAGTATTTTTGCCCAATTACTTGGAACTACTCCTGAATATTTATTACAATGTGATGAAAAAGAATAACTTCCCACACGGTTAGCGTGGGAAGTTTGAGTACTTTAACCTTTTCGGGAAAATGCTCTAGCTAATTGATTTATTTGCAAACGCGCTTTGTCTGTTTTATAATAATCATAAAAATAATTACACACATCATTTGCTCCAACATAAATATTTAGCTTTGTACAATAACGCGTATCTTCATCTATTTTCTTTTTATGTGCGCAATGACAGCATTCATTATCAAAATAGTCCTCTCTTTTCACATATCCCGCATCGTTTAGTCTTTTTTCCACTGTTATTACCTCTTTTTTCCTTTACAAGCTATCAATCATTTTCTTTCATAGTGAAAACAGCCATTTCTGTCATCCGGATTGTTATAGCCCCCATATCCGCCTTCGCATTTCACCCGTCCATAATCATCCCTATCCCGAAAATTTGCATAAATACAATCCGAACAATTTCCTTCAAAATGTCCTTTTGGAATAATAATTTTCGCTTCTCCCTGCCTTTTCATATGTAATCCTCTCTTTCTTTTTTTTCAGCTATGCCGGCATAATTTTGAATTAAAACTCCAGAACCTAACAGCATCACAAAATCTGCGATTGAAAGTACATTATTTTATTATTAATTCTTACTTTATTTAAAACTAGTGTATGAATGCTTCAAGAATTATCACTAACACCGTTATCAGAATGTAGGACATCACTGCGATTTTTATCCATTGTCTTACTCTCGGTGTATAATATCGACATTCATTTTTCTCATAAGGAAACTTATATCCACCAGGTTCCCCTTTACAAAGTATTCTTCCCTCGGTATCTTTATTGTTCCTTTTTCCAAAAAAACAGCCATCGCAGTAACCCTCAAAATGCCCCTCAGGAATGATAATTCTCACATCTTCTTTCTTTTGCATATAAACACCCCTCTCCTAAAAAAATACTTTAACATCATCTGCATTTATTACTATTTCATCCCCAAAACTCCGATAAGCCACATAAGAAAAAATTTGTTTGTCCGGCTGTACAACAATCGGAAAATACAATTTTCCAATGGAGTTTGGCATAGCTTTCATTATTTTTTCAATGTATTTTTTATCACCATCAGATAAAAATTTTGAACCTCCAAAATGCACATGTACAATTCCCATAAAATCATAGCCTTTATCTAGCCATGCCGCTATCACCTCATTAAGGAAATTAACATTCGGACAATAGGAACATCCTTTTGCAAAATAGCCTGCATCATATTCCCAAAGGATAATCTGTCCTTCTTTTCCCCCTATAATCCCTCCTGCTTCTGGCGGAACTAAAGGCATCTGATTTAAAACTATATTTAAAGTTTCATTATGTATCTTCATTCTGGCTCCTCACATTTTCTCACTATACCAAATGTCTTCATGACGGTAATATGAATAATAATGTACGCTTTTTTATCCATATTATTATTGCCAAAATATGTCACCCATGATATACTAAAGATTAGAAATTTATACTGATTTTAATGCGGATAGCAAGGTGTACTTCTTTATCCATCAGTATTCTCATTAACCCAAAGCAGAAAAGTCCGATGCGTAATTCCAAGCTGTTTAGCTGCCCTTCTGGCAGAGATTTCTCCCCTCCGCCACTGTTCCTTTAATATTTTGTATTCCAGTGGACGTTCCATTGGTTTGCGTCCAAATTTTACCCCCTGCTGTCTCGCGGCCGCAATTCCTTCTGCCTGACGCTGATGTATGAACTCCCTTTCCGTCTGGGCTACATAAGAGAGAAGCTGTAAAACAATATCGGCAATCAGTGTCCCCGTCAGATCCTTATTCCGACGGGTATCCAAAAGCGGCATATCTATAACAACAATAGCTGCTCGTTTTTCTTTCGTAATAATCCTCCACTGCTCCAGAATTTCCTCATAGTTTCTTCCCAGACGGTCAATGCTCTTAATAACAAGAGTATCTCCACATTTCAGTTTTCGCATAAGCAATTGATACTGAGTCCGTTCGAAATCCTTTCCTGACTGCTTGTCTGCGTAAATTCTGTTATTACTAATCCCATATTCCTGCAACGCAATAAATTGCCTTCGCTCATTTTGTTCCTTTGTAGAAACACGCATATAGCCATATTCCATATTGTGACCTCCAATCTACTATTTGGAATCTATTGTATGCTATTTTTGTTTTTACTGTAATTGCTTCTCTGTCCGAAATTTTAAGCAGCATAGCGACCAAAAAACGAGCGATATGATAGGCTTATTTGCAGGAAAATCCCGGTATGCAAACTGCGGTTACACAATACGCTCATCCCAAACCTAGGGCAAGTGACTTTTGTACGATGGAGATGAAACTCAAAAATCGTGGAAGCCTCTGCTGAACACAATTTTCGTAGAACATAAGGATGGCTTGCGAAGCATGACATCCGTTGTTTAGGGGTCTCGTCGGAATGTCCCGTACAATGGAACGCGCACAAATTTTTTGTACAATCTGCCAGACGGTGTTGTCGGACAGACCTTTTGACACCTGAATCCTATAAAGGAATAAAAAGCTTCCCATGAAATCTTATTTCGGAAAAATGCAACATCTGATGATATTCCGAAGTTAGGAGAAAAGGATGGAGACAATTAAGAGGGATTTATATTTGAACCGGCTAATTGAACGCAGAGAAAATGGCTTGATTAAAGTGATTACCGGTATTAGGCGATGCGGAAAGTCTTATTTGCTGTTTAAGCTATATTATCAGTATCTTTTGGACTCTGGCGTAGAGGAATCCAGAATCATCAGGATTCCGTTAGATGATGATGATTACGGTGAATTGCATGACAGTAAACGATTGAGCAGTTATATTAAAGAACGTGTCACCGACAATGATACGTGGTATATTTTTTTGGATGAAGTCCAGATGTGCAAGGGATTCGAGTCGGTACTTAATGGTCTGAACAGAAGGGAAAATTTGGACATTTATGTGACAAGAAGTAATTCAAAATTCCTTTCTACCGATGTGATTACAGAATTTCGGGGGCGCGGAGATGAAGTCCGGGGCTATCCCCTATGCTTTTCGGAATATGTTTCGGCGTATCATGGAGATAAATACGATGCATGGATGGATTATTTTACCTCTTCACATTTGTATTATCAATATAAATACCATTTGATAATGTAATACTAAGCTTTCCAGCCACATCACTTGATGCAAACCTTCTGTTCCTCTCCCAAGGCTTTTCACGGCTTTCTCCTTGTTCACTTTCCTCCATATCTCCAAGTAATAGCGACCATTCTTTTATTTTCAGCTCTATAAACTCCTGTGACAGCTTTGGCTTGCTCCATAGCACTTCCCATTGTTCCCTATACGCATTCCAATTACTGTCAACAAATGCACTATTCCCACTCCTCAATGCCTTTCCCTGCAGCGGAAGAGCTATCAGATTGCCAAGTCCGCCTTTCGGCAGTTTATCCTGTACCGGAAGCATCCTGTCATAATACTTAAAAGATTTCAGATTTACACACTCTGCTCCCCTGTCAAGCAATGCCGTTCCAAATCTTCTTGCCAAAGAAGCAGGAATTGGCTTGTCAAAAAATATCCAAATATGTGCACCCCGTCCTGAACGTGAACGTTCTACCAATGGATCTATTCCATTCAAAACACAGATGTTCCGCATTGCTTCAACTTCTTCTATCCACGCATCATCCGGATTTGCGAAATCATTCTCCTCCGCATTTTTCTCATGATTATCAAAATCAAATACCAGAAAACGGCAAGTATTGTTTTTAAGAAGCGGATACACCCCTATCACATCGGAAGCATTATAGGCATTTCCTCTTAAATGAGCAAGTATGTCTTCCTTTGTTAATGGTTTATATTCGTAATATTTACAGTTTTTACATGAGACACCTGTTTTTAACTTCCTATGGCACGCACTTGTCCAAAAATTCCTGCATTGTGTATAGTACCCGGCTTTTCCAGTATCTTTGTTTTCATTTCTCTTAGAATAAACATCCTGACGTCCCCAAAATCTCACGAAAAAATTATTTGCCATCTCATTCGTAATTTCATCCGGATGTATAATCCTTTTTTCCCTGCTCCGGATCATAATTTTCTATCTCATCCGCCTCTTTCAAACGAGCTATCGATTGTTTATAAGATACTC
>DNJW01000370.1:0-147 GCA_003488965.1 Lachnospiraceae bacterium
TTTTTGAGTCTCATCTCCATCGTGCAAAAGTCATTTTTTCCATTTCTTCTATGCAATCTGCCAAGCAAAGTTTTTGGATAGGGCTTTTGACACCCAAATCATAATAGGAAATTACGCTACAGCGTTGTGAGAAGCCAACAAGAATTT
>DNJW01000370.1:485-2592 GCA_003488965.1 Lachnospiraceae bacterium
TTGGCCGCCGGGCCAACTTTTTTTAATATATAAGATATTCCACAGTAATATTTACTTCTGCTTCCACTTCTCCAGGCATAATTCCGGAGAATTCTCCGGCGGCATCTGCTGTGCTCATTAACTCCTCCTTTTGGCTCCGCAATTTTGCACTAAGGGCATTGTCGGTGTAACGGGCTTCGCTGTAGCTGCTGTTTTCTGTGACGCCTACTACGTTTCCGAGAGAACATCCGCCTGCTTCGGCCAGAGCGGCAGCTTTTGTTTTTGCCGAGTCCATGGCTAATTTCAATGCGTTGGCATAGCCTTCATCGTATTGGCTGGACATATAGGCAATGGATTGTATATTGTTGATTCCAGCTTCCACGGATTTAGTCAGGATAGTTCCCAGATTGTCGATTGGTATCCTTGATACGGTCAGGGAAGTAGAAGCCTCGTAACCGGTAATCCGTTGTGTATTGCCGCTATAGTTATAAATGGGATACATATAGTAATCGGAGGTTTGTATGGAACTTTCTTCAATACCCAGACTTTTTAAAAGTTCTATAACATTGCTCACATCTTCCGTATTTTTCTGGTGGCAGGCAGAAGCATCTTTGGCCTCCGTGCGCACGGCGTATATGATTTCAGCAATATCAGGAGTAAGAGTAACTTTTTCGCTGCTGTTAACGGTTATCGTATTCTCCCTATATCCTGCAGATGTATAATCCGCTGTAACTGCGGGTACAGCAGCTGTTTCGGAAGAAGGCGACGCCGCTGTTTCAGGAGACGGAGCAGCAGTGCCTGCTGTGCTGCCGCAGGCAGTAAGGAAGGCAGAGAAGGATAACAGTAAAAAAAAGAGCGGTTTATTTTTTCTCTTATGTCTCATTTGTCTTCCTTTCTATTCGTTTGCCCCATAGTTCGAAGCGGTAACAGAAGTAACCATCCGCGCTTTAGGAGAAACAGCAACATTTTTGTATGCCTGACGGATAGTTCCCCAAGCGCCTACTGCCATTAAGATGTAACCCATAACGATATCGCCGATGACAGCGGTTTTCAAATCGGGTTCTTCCAGAAAGGAAGGTACGCTGCGGAATGCATCAAAAAAGCTGATTTCATAATAATCTTTATAGACATTATAAATTTCGATACCTACACATACTTGTTCGGCAACTAATACCATAATTAAAGAAATCGCACAGCTTATAATGATTCCGGCTTTGCTCAGATGTCCGCCCAGCAATTCATAGCCTTTCAGTGCGCAGATAATCATTACCAGACCAGCAATACCGGATATGTAGCCAAGCTGATAAATCAAAACCCAGACGATAACACCTAATACGGAGCCAAGCAAGGCTCCTACAATGCCTCCTACGATATTGCCGTTTCCTTTTTGCTTTTGCTGTGCCGTTTTCTGGCGCAGAGTGTCTGCTGTGCTGCTGTAACAAGAAGAACAAAGCATATGTTCGGAACTGTCTATCTGATATAAATTAAGGTCGTATTCTGAACCGCAGGACTGACAGCAGGAAACCAGCTGGTTGGCATTGCAGTAGGATGTAATTTCTTGTAAAAAGGCGTCCAGACAAGGAACATATTTTTTCTGCCATTGCAGTCCCAGTCCTTGAAAATCGGCGGTAATCTTTGTCCCGCTATAGGATGCCGACTGCAAATACTGGTGTTTGCCGGTGCATTGGTTTAAAAAATCTGAGATGCCGGGTACTGCGGTCATGTGATTTTCTTTGACCCAGAGATGTACGGTATGGCGGGCCATAGTGACAGGGTCTTGATGAATGGAAAAGAAGAAGCCATTCATCCGGCCATAAACCAGTCCTTCCTTTTCTTCTACGGTAAAGCCTTGATTAAGTGCATATTGCTTTAATTTTTTGTACATATAATTCTCCTCCTCATTAGCATATGCTGTGATGCACATTAATATTTTTCATTATATCATGCATTAAGAAAAAGGGGAACAGTTTTATAGAGAGAAAGGGCATTGGCGGTTGCAGTTCAGCCTTTGCCCGTTTCGGTGTCCGGTCTCCATTTTGCCTGTCTGTTTTTTGCAAAATTTTGGATGGGATGTTTCTAAACAAAAGAGGGAAAATAGCGGCATCGTCCGGGTCGGAAATAAGGGACA
>DNJW01000054.1:0-490 GCA_003488965.1 Lachnospiraceae bacterium
GTATGATAGGATAGAGAATATTACATCTAAAGAAACAGTGCTTGTAAATTGTACAGATAATATAACTGTAGAACTTAGTGAAGGAATTGGTGTTAAAATAATTATTACTAGAAGTTTAGCTTTTGAACCGGAAGAAATGTTTCAATTATCGATAGCGTTTGGCGCTGATTTAAAATTTGAACCGCAGAAAGCCGATGAATATAATTGGAGCGAAATAAATTTAGCAGAAGAATTTAAGGATAATGGCAGTTTTGTGACTTCTAATCTGATGAGCAGAATAAGCCTTTTGCTTGCGCAAATAACATCGTCATACGGACAGCAGCCATTGATACTGCCCCCTATTGTGGCAGGAAGTTCTGAAAGTCAGGTTTAATAGGCAAATTCATCAAAAGAAAAATGTCTGCTGTTGACCCCGCAAAAACTCTTGAACCTCCTTGCCGGATATGCTATATTTGTAGACAGAAAAGGGAGAACCATAGAAGCGGCTCTA
>DNJW01000054.1:824-2917 GCA_003488965.1 Lachnospiraceae bacterium
TAAGAGGCAAGCCGTCACTATTTGTGGTAGTGGCGGCTGTTTTTTCCTTTCGTCTGGAGGGCTGCTTTGAACCCTCCGAATAGAAAAAAGGGATAAAGCCCACTGTACGGTATGTTACACTTCTTCCCCCAAAACCTCCCAGCGCTCCATAAGGGTCTCAAGTTCTGCCTGAATACTTTCTTTTTCTTTGGAAAGTTCCTGAAGTCGGGCAACATTGGTACAGACCTCAGGCTGTGCCATTTGGCTGTCGATTTCGGAATCGCGGTTTTCCAGAATCTCAATCCGTTCTTCAATCCGTTTTAACTCATTTTCTTTTTTCCTCTGTTTGGCTTGCTGCGCTTTCTGCTCCTGCCAGCTTAATTTGGCGGAAGACTCGGTTTCCGGACGGGAAGGGGAAGTATTTTTGGCTGTTTCGGAAGCAGTCAGGATTTCCTGCTTTTTTTCCAGATAGTAGTCGTAATTGCCGAGATAGTTTGTCAGGGTATGGCAGGATAAATCCAGGATGCGGCTGGCAGTGCGGTTGATAAAGTACCGGTCATGGGAAACATAGAGAACGGTTCCCGTGTAGCTGTTCAGTGCATCTTCTAAAATCTCTTTGGAAGCAATATCCAGATGGTTGGTAGGCTCGTCAAGGATGAGGAAGTTGGATTCCGACAGCATGAGTTTTGCCAGAGAAACTCTTCCCCGTTCTCCGCCGCTGATATCTCCGATTCGTTTAAAAACATCTTCTCCGGTAAAAAGGAAAGCGGCGAGAGTGTTTCGTATCTCCGTATTGGTCAGGGCCGGATAGTCATCGGAAATTTCTTCAAACAAGGTTTTTTCCATATGCAGGACATGATGCTCCTGGTCGTAGTATCCGATATGTACGTTGGTGCCTATACGGATAGTGCCGCTGTCAGGGGGAAGAAGTCCGTTGATGATTTTTAAAATCGTTGTTTTGCCGGTTCCGTTATCCCCGATAATGGCTACATGCTCGCCCCTTTTCATTTCAAAACCGATATTGTGGAACAGCTGCAGGGAGCCGAAGGATTTGGACAGGTTTTCTATGGAAAGGACGTCATTGCCGCTGATATATTTCGGTTCCAAAGAAATGTGCATGTCGGTGCGTGCTTCGGCAGGTTTTTCCAGGCGCTCAATTTTTTCCAGCATTTTTTCCCGGCTTTCCGCCCGTTTGATGGATTTTTCCCGGTTGAAGGATTTCAATTTGGCAATTACTTCTTCCTGATGCTTGATTTCCTGCTGCTGATTCATATAAGCTTTTAGCAGTGCATTGCGCAAGGCTTCTTTTTTAACGGCATAATCGCTATAGTTTCCGAGAAAAGTAGTTGCTTTGGTCTGGTCGATTTCGATGATTTTGCTGGAAATCCGGTCCAGGAAATATCGGTCGTGGGAAACGATGATAACGGCTCCCTTATAGTTCAGAAGATAGGTTTCCAGCCAGGTAATAGAGGACATATCCAAATGGTTGGTAGGTTCGTCCAGCATAATCAGGTCCGGTTTCAGGAGAAGAAGTTTGCCGAGAGCTACCCGTGTTTTCTGTCCGCCGGAAAGGGTGGAAACGGATTTGGAAAAGTCTTCTTCCGAAAAGCCCAGTCCCTTTAATACTCCCACAAGCTCGCTGCGGTAAGAGTAGCCTCCGCCGGATTCAAATTGATGGGTGAGCAGGGCATAGGATTCCATCAGCCGCTCCAGTTCGCTGCCTGAAGCGGATTTCATCTCCTGTTCGGTGCTGCGGATGCGGTTTTCCAGGTCTATCAGGTGCTGTTTGACCGTGAGCAGCTCGTCGTAAATAGAACGGCTGCTGTCCACCGGCTGATGCTGGGCCAGATAGCCGAAGCTTTTGTTTTTGGAAAGTGTCACGTTCCCGGCATCCGCCTGCAATTCTCCCACGATAATACGGAGCAGGGTAGTCTTCCCCGCACCGTTAATGCCTACGATGGCGGCTTTGTCTTGTTCTTCTATATGAAAGGAAACATTCTGCAGTATACTTTTTTCGTTAAAGGCTTTGCAGATGTTCTGGCATGACAGTATCATACGAATCTCCATTCCGGAGCGTTTGCGCGGCGGGGTGCCATCAAGGCTTATTTGTGACG
>DNJW01000218.1:0-629 GCA_003488965.1 Lachnospiraceae bacterium
TTATTATTTATACAATACAAAAACCGGGGATATTTTACCCCGGTTTTTGCTTTATGTTTTTTATATTAATACTTTCCTAAATCTATGTCCATAACTTCCATGGGTTCCGGCACACTGGTATTCGCAGAATATCCTATATTGCTTTGAACATTTGCATATTCTGCGCGGAGCTTGAATTTGGCAACCAAATCCTTCATTATTTCTGCCTGATGTGAAAGCTCTGCACTGGCTGCGGCACTTTCTTCCGATGTAGCGGAGTTTGTCTGAACTACGTCGGAAATCTGGTCTACGCCTACCGTAACCTGTTCTACAGCGCCTGCCTGCTCTTCCGCCGCATCCGCAATCTTATCAACCGTAGCGGCTGCTGTACGTACTTCCTCCACCACTCTTGTCAAGGATTCTGCCGTTGCGCTTGCAATATCTTTGCCTCTTGCCACTGCTTCAATAGAACCTTCAATCAAAGCTGCTGTATCATTCGATGCAACAGAACTCTTGTTCGCAAGGCTTCTTACTTCTTCTGCAACTACCGCAAACCCTTTGCCGGCTTCGCCTGCACGGGCTGCCTCTACCGCTGCATTTAATGCAAGTATATTGGTCTGGAAGGAAATATCTTCAATCGTCTTAATAAT
>DNJW01000218.1:946-2849 GCA_003488965.1 Lachnospiraceae bacterium
ATCTCTTCCATAGCAACCATCATATCATGCATCTGCCTGTTGCACTCTTCCACTTCATCACCGGCCATGTTTGACTGATTTCTGGCGCTTCTTGCATTTTCTGCGGTATCCTTAACCTGCTGGGAAATACCCGCAATGGTTGCCGCCAGCTCTTCTACTGCAGCCGCCTGCTGTGTTGCCCCCTGTGCAAGCGCCTGGGCACCGCTGGATACCTGGCCTGCGCCTGAAGCAACCTGATCTGCGCTCATATTAATATGCCCCATGGTAGCACTCAAATCGCGGTTTAACTTACGTATCGCCAGCAGTAATCCCTGGAATTCTCCCACGTATCTTTCTTCCGCTTGTGTTCTTATGTCAAAATTCCCGTCCGCCATCTCGCGCAGCAGCATAGACGCATCTTGAATAACATCCTCAAGAATAGATGTCATATTTTTAAATGTTTTTGCCAGCTTGCCAAGTTCGTCCTTGGATTCATAAGTTACCTGAATATTAAAATTACCGTTTACAATCTCTCCTGCTGCTTTTTCCAGTTCATGAACCGGACGTGTAATTCCTCTTGTCAGATATATCGACAAAAGAATAGTAATCAGCAATGCAGCTCCGGCCAGAATCAGCAATTCAACCTCCAACTGGCTCTGCATTTCAGTAGTACTCAAAAAATCCTGTTCCGCATCAAGTTCCACCGCATTGCTGATATTAATCAGTCCGTTTACCGCTTCCTCTACTAAAGGCTGATATTCATTCAGCAGCATTTCCTGTGCTTTTTGCAAGTCGGTATTCGCTAATTTGATTACTTCCTCCTGCATTGCAACAGCTCTTGAAATACTGTCCTCAAATTTGTCAAGCAGTGTCTGTTCCCCTTGGAAATTTTCATGCAGCCAAGTAGCATTTTCGCTCATTAAGTTCAATTCTTTCTCTATATCTGCCAAATAAGTTTCGCTCTTTTGCGCGTCATTGTCTATTGTGATAAAAGAAATATCCTTTACGATAATCTGAAGACCTCGGCGCATGTTCATAACTCTATTGGTAATCTGATAACCTACATTGTAAAATTCGGAATATTTTTCCTCATTCTGCCTCAGTCCATTAAGAGACAATACTACTGTTACACAGTACAACACAATAATCATCATAAATGTTAATATAAGTTTTTGCCATATTTTTAAATTTTTCATTTTTGTCCACATTCCTTTCGCCCGGCATGGCACCGTTTTATCAATTATATCATATACCATATGCCCTGCCTGCTTTTTTTATTTTTTTCTTATTCTTTCCTGATACGCTCCTACATAGGCATATTCTGATGCTTTGCCGCCGGCGCCCTTGTCAAATGCTGGCTGTTCTTTTCCCTCTCTTTCAACTTCGTCCTCCTCATTTTATTATCCATATGCCCATAGTTCCTGCCGCTATGCGCTTTTTCATTAAATGTTATATTAATACTAATTTATATATAGTCAATTATAGTCGATTTTTTTCGTTCTGTCTACAAGATTCGCAAATATGATTGAGGGAATTCTATGCAAAGTTACTGTTCACACGTTACTTGCCGGCTGTGTCAGGTTCTTGATACGAAGGAATAGTACCTGTTCAAATACGTATCTGACAATTACTGTCCGCCTATCGGCTTACGTCTGCACCGCACATGCACATCGCCATTCTTATCTACTTTGATTTCCCGAACTTCATGCCCTTCCGTTATATGTTTCTCATACCATATCAGTTCTTGCTCCTTTTCTTCTGCCGGCCGCACATCTTCCTGCACTTCCCCGTTTCCGCAGCCTGCAGGAAACAGAACAAATATAAAAACCATAGCTGTAAGGAGTCCCTTCCTTAATTTTTTTATCACAAAAACCACATTCTTTCTCATATTTATTTACAATAATTTAGCATAAAAACACTTCCC
>DNJW01000172.1:0-607 GCA_003488965.1 Lachnospiraceae bacterium
AACTTAGAGTTTCGCAATTGCCTGAATAGAATGATTAGAAAAAAGGAGAAAAAATGAGTGATATGAAAAAGTTGATTATAGGTATAATATTTCTATTGCTGCCGGTATTGTTTGTTGCTTGCGGTATAGAAAATGGGCCGGAACAATCTATAGTGGGGGAGAGTACCGGACAGAAATTGGAAGATGTGGGTTCCGCCATGACAGAAATTGAGGAAAACGGAATAGAAACCGCAGATACTGCAGCAAGTGAGCCGGAAACGGTGGAGTTATTAAATTGGGTGGGTGAATATTTAGACGAAAATGGAAATGTTAGTCTTAGAATAGAAGAAAGCGGAACAGAATACCACATAGAAATAAGTATTTTTAGGCTGACGTCAATTGATGATGGAGTTGGTATTATAGAAGGAAATAAGTTAGTCTTTACGGCAACTGATGCCAGCGGTGAACCCATAAGGGGTGAAATTGAAAAAACGGACAATGGTGTAGACGTGATTTTTACAGATTCTACATGGGAATATATAGAAAATGGAGACCGATACAGCTATTGGTCAAAATGATAGGAGAAGCTTTTATTCCATCTTCTTCAAAAAATAAAACTATATACTTG
>DNJW01000172.1:901-1081 GCA_003488965.1 Lachnospiraceae bacterium
ATATACTTGACAAGAAAAAGAACAAATGTTCTAAAACCTATTGAAATAAGAGAAATAATATGCTATTATAGTACAAACAAATGTTCGCAGACAAGGTGTGGGAAATGTATTATAAAGCAACGGAAGAGATGAGTATAAAGGAAAAGCTGGGGATTTTGACGGATGCGGCGAAGTATGATG
>DNJW01000172.1:1384-4171 GCA_003488965.1 Lachnospiraceae bacterium
GGCGAAGTATGATGTGGCATGTACATCCAGCGGCGTGGACAGGCGGGGCAACGGCACTGGGATGGGGAATACGGAGCTTGGCGGAATCTGCCATAGTTTCAGTGCGGATGGGCGCTGCATATCGCTGCTAAAAATTTTATTTACCAATGAATGCGTTTATGACTGTAAATATTGTATTAACAGAAAATCTAATGATGTTCCAAGGGCTTCTTTTACGCCGGATGAGGTATGCAATCTGACCATGGGATTTTATAAAAGAAACTATATCGAGGGGTTGTTTTTAAGCTCTGGAATACTTTATAATCCTGATTTTACCATGGAATTGATTTACCAGACTATTTATAAATTAAGGAACGAACACCGTTTTCAGGGATATATTCATGTCAAAGCGATTCCTGGAGCGGATCCGGCGCTGATTCAAAAGACAGGGTTTCTGGCGGACAGGATGAGCGTAAATCTGGAATTGCCCACGGCGGACAGCCTCAGACAGCTTGCCCCGAATAAGCATAGGAAGAATATATTGGCGCCTATGCGGCAGATACAGAACGGGATTCAGGCAAACAAGAATGAGCTTGTATTGTATAAAAAGGCGCCTTATTTTGTTCCCGCCGGACAATCCACCCAGATGATAGTGGGTGCTACGCCGGAAAATGATTACCAGCTTATGATGGTAGCGGAGAGTCTGTATCAGAAGTTTGCGTTAAAGAGGGTTTTTTATTCCGCCTTCGTCAATGTCAATGAGGATAAAGATTTGCCCGCATTGCCGGGAGGACCGCCGCTGCTGCGGGAACATAGGCTGTATCAGGCGGACTGGCTGCTGCGTTACTATGGATTCCAGGCCAAGGAATTATTGAGCGAGGAACGGCCGAATTTTAACGTTCTGCTAGACCCCAAGGCGGACTGGGCGCTCCGGCATCTGGAAGTCTTTCCGGTGGAGGTGAACCGGGCGGATTATCAGCTTCTTTTACGCATACCCGGAGTCGGGGTGAAAAGCGCCCAGAGGATTGTCAGGGCGAGGAGGAATGGACTTCTCCGGTTTGAAGATTTGAAAAAAATCGGGGTGGTGTTAAAAAGGGCGCTTTATTTTATTACATGCGGCGGAAAAATGATGTATAACACGAAAATAGAAGAGGATTATATTACCAGAAATTTACTGTCCGTAAAGGAAAAGCTTCCTTTTGATAAAGACGGGGTAACTTATAAACAGCTGTCCTTATTTGACGATATGAATTTTCAGATACCGCCCGTAAAGGAGGACGGTCTTAAGACTGTATTGGGGCAGATATAAAATTTGCAGTGTCGGTCTGCAGTGACAGCAATTGCGGGAGAAAAAAGAGGGCGGATATGGAAGAGAAATATTTGATATGCGAAGACTCGCTGGAAGGAGTTTTTACGGGAATTTATGAGGCCTATGCCTTAAGGGAAGATCATGGGAGCATTCATCTGCAAGTGGGAGAAGAGGAAAATTTACGTTTATTTGCAGTTTATAGGCGGATAGAAGCGGATAGCGGCAAGGCAGCTAAGGTGGCGGCAACCATTAACCGGAGGCTGGGGCAGGAGGCATATCTGGATATCTGCCGTGCATTGGCCAGCGAGGATGGGCAGAAAGGGGAAGCCGTGTATAAAATGATAGTATGCGGGCTCCGGATGAAGGACGGAAGACAGATTATGGGGAATCTGGCAAATACTTATGTTCATAAGGTATTTGAGCTGTCCCGCTGTACGAGAAATGAAATACATCATTGGAAGGAATTTCTCAGATTTCAGGAACTGGAAAATGGAATTTTATTTTCCAAAATAGGACCCAAAAATAATGTGGTTACATTTCTGGCGCCTCATTTTGCGGACAGGCTTCCTTTGTTTGATTTTGTGATTTATGATGACAGAAGAGGGATTTTTGTGGTGCATCCGAAATCGAAGGAGTGGTATCTCGTGACGGATAAGGAGTTTGAGGAAGGAAAAATAGGAGCGTATTCGGAATGCGAGGAAGAATATCAGGAACTTTTTACATTTTTCTGTCATAAAATAGCCATTAAAGAGAGAAAAAATTTAAAATTGCAAAGAAATATGCTTCCTCTTAGATTCCAAGAATATATGGTGGAATTTGGGCAATAATTATCAATATGCAGATTCCCAATGAAAGGAAGAAAAGTAATTATTGTGATTTTTTACAAAAGGATACCGGAATTGGAAAGATTAAAAGTGCAGTTTTAAAATTTATTAAAAAAACTGAAAATTTTGCCGTTTTTCATCACAAATTTTTTACTTTACTTTTGAAAAATATGGGATATAATACAATTGTAACCACAAAGAAAACGTTTTTCAAGAAAGGGTGATTGTTATGAAACATAGGATTAAGTTGAGACCCGTTGAAGTGAAGGATTTTGTGGCAGCAGCGTCAAAATGCAACTTTGATGTTGACATTGCTTATAATAGATATATTGTAGATGCAAAATCCATCGTCGGCGTGTTAGGATTGGATTTTAATCAGATTTTGACGGTATCTTATTCAGGTTATGATGCTGAGTTTGAGCAGTTCATGAATCGGTTTGCAGTAGCATGCTAGTGTCATTCAGAAACTTTTATACAATGTGGCAGAGCAGATGAACAGCAATCTGACAGTACGGATAACGGCAGATTAAATTCCGGATAATTTGACTCCCCATAAGAGATAGGGTAAACTACTCTTATGGGGAGTTTTTTTGACGAAATATTTCTATTTTTGCGCCGGAAGGATTAAATGGATATAGGTAATTGCGAAATACGGTGATTCTGCACTTGTCATTG